>NZ_JARXHW010000100.1:0-3878 GCF_031127805.1 Thalassobacterium maritimum
ATCCAGACGGAGCTGGTCAACCCATTTTACGCGCCAGATATTCGACAACCCTCACTAATCCAAAACCCTAGGGCTGGGTGCCAGTCCTCACCGTTAGTCGAAAAAAATTTATGAGCATAATTGATGACATACTCAAAGGGCTTCCTGATAATGCTCGGCTTCGTGCGTTTATAGAAGAACAGAACTCGAAGATAGAAATTCTCAAATCTGAGAATAACCACCTTAAGAATAAGCTTAAGCGCCTTGAGCCAGTCGGGTTCGTTGAATCGGAGGGACTTCTTTGGAAAAAGAAATCGGATGGGACTTTTGAGAAGCGCCCCTATTGTCCACATTGCACAAACAATCCTATCATGTCTCAATTTCCACCGGGAATGACTATGGAATGGATGTGCTCGAAGTGTGACTTTGGGGCTGATGGTAAAATCGAACCACCAAAAGTCTAACCAGTCGAGTGAGGCAACTGCGTTCGCTGCGCTCACTTGCGCCTCCTCTCTACGTTAGCTAAGAAAAATGAACCCGAAGCTGTATGAAATAAGAGCAGGTGATACCTACGGGAGTTCTTATGCCTACGCAACTGGTTACGCTCCTCTAGCAGATCGCAAGAGCTTCGTGCATCCAAAGATGAAAGAAAGAAATGACGAGTTCATCAAACTCTGCGGTTCTAGGCCTGGGATTGAAATCGACTCAAGCAAAAGGCTTTGGCCCGATATATTATTCTGCGGTGGCGGTCATGTAAGGTTTTTCGTAAGTCAAAAGGTTGTGGATGACTTGAAAACCGAAGGCATTGAACTTCTGGACGTTACGGAGTTCCCAATTGACAGCATCGAGAACAACAAAAAGAGCCGCTTAAAGCTAGAAGAGGCACCTCGGTATTTTGTAGTCGAAGCGGCATCTCAGCTCAAACTTTACATCGATAAAGAACCCTCGAATGCCTACAAATTTACATACGAGCTTAGAAATTATACGGGGAAAGATTTAATCTCCAACGAGGGATATTATAATCATTGGCTCTTCTGCACCCAACGCATCGTCGATCTTGCAGAGGATAAGAAATGGACAAATATTGAATTTAAGCCTGTTGAACCCAAATAAACGAATTGAGATAACCAGTCGCTAGACTCAATGTCGCTAACGCGCCATCGAGTCAGCTCTGCGTTCGACGAAAATAATTTAAAAAATGATGGACCCTTACATAGCATCCCTAATCGCCGTAGCTGGAACCATACTCGGAGGAGTAGTCGGAGCGTTTCTCGGCCACCAATTTCGTAAAGAAGAATTAAATAGAATAGAAGCCTTCCAAACCAAGCTATCAGACCAGAACGAGAAGCTATTGACGCACCTAAGCGAAAACGAAATTGCGAAAACGCACCAGTTTGGGTCTGCTGTTTTTGACGGTCTAACCAAAATATCAGGGGCGATTGAGAAAAAGAATTAACTAAAGCAACCGAGATGGGAACTAGAAGGATTCCAACCCCAATTCCACACACACCAACCAACAGGTCGAACCAGACGGACATATCAACTGCATTCGCTGCGCTCATTTGCGATATTCCTCTACGATCTCAGAAAAAATGGAAGGAATATTGAGAGCGCTAGCAGGTCTGATCGGGATCGCAGCAATACCGATTTTGGCTTATGGGCTCTTTATGACCAAAGCATTTGGCGGATTTAACTCTGGAAGTAATTCTATCCCGATTTTTGAGACTACAGCGTGGATCCTCATAATCGTGATGCTTTTGGCATTTTCGATATTCGGGATTCCAAAAGAGAAAAAGAAGAAGCAATCTAATCCAGATGACCCCGACTACGTATTCACCCCAGAGAAGACCAGAGGTGAGATCCAGTCGGAGCAGGACAACCCGATAACCCGCCCGTAAAACTCTAAAAAACAACAGGACTTCGAACTCGTCAGGCGGGTTGCCTGTCCTCATCGTTGGACAAAAAATGAAAGCAATCGAAACAGCATATCGAGGATACAGATTTCGTTCCCGTCTAGAAGCTAGATGGGCGATATATTTCGACGAGATCGGAATCGAATGGGAATATGAACCCGAAGGATTTGAATTTGATAATGGAATTAGATACCTACCTGACTTCTTCTTCCCTCAAGTTAAATTGTGGGGAGAAGTTAAAGCAGGAAGATTTAGCCAAAAAGAATTAGAGAAAGTAAAAATGCTAGTTAAGGGCACCGAGCAATCATGCATCTTACTCGAGGGAACACCCGATGAGCGGAGCTATGCATTAGTAGGTAAGGCAACGGACTCTGATGAAATAATAGTTGGGGAGGAGTCTGGTTATGATTGTGTAATATCCATGTATCATAACTACCCGCGAGACGAAGGTAGGTTCTATACTCACACTGGTGGTCTAACCGAAGCGGATTTTGAATGGAACGGGCTTTTTGATGATGTTAGAGAGGCTGTTCATAGTGCTCGTTCAGCTAGATTTGAGTTTGGCGAAAATGGAAAGAGTCCAACCAGTCGATAGTGGACAACTCCGTTCGCTGCGCTCACTTCGTGCCACATCTCGACGATCTACAGAAAGAAACATGGCTACGACGATCGACATTCCTTGTCCTAAATGCGGTGAAATAGTTATGGGTGACTACAAAAAAGGAATCCTGCACGACGTCATGTATTTTCGATTCATGCGAACTAGCTTCCGAATTGAATGTGAATGCGGGTTCAGAAAGAACTACTATTTCGTTTCAGCAAACAAACTGGAGCAAATGTATTTAAGCAACAGATTCAAAGAAAGCTGACTCCGACGGAAAGAATACCAGGCCCAGACCAACCACAACCAACACTCCAATGGAGCGTAGATCCAGTCGCACCTATCAACTCCTTTCGCGCTCCGCGCTTCAGTCGCGATAGTGCTCCACGATCTACAGAAGTAAAATAAAATGAAGCATCCACGAGCAAGAAGACTGAACTGGAATCCCTTGATCGTTTCCCTGCCGCTTGGAGCTATGTGCTTTTTTCTGTATTCGGATCCGAAAGACACATTTGCACTCCTTGGTCTCATCTTCATTGGCATCTGGTTCCTTCTATCACTCTACGATTTTTTCTCATCGCATAAACTGCTCGATTGGATTTACAAAAAAGAAGAGAATCCAAAAGGATGAAAAACACCCGACCAACCACAATCAACCGACCAAATGAAGCGTAGATCCAGACGCGGTGATCAACCCATTTTACGCGCTCGGTTTGCTGACAAGTTTTCAGAAAGTCTAGTCTCGCAGACTGGGTGATCACGCTCCACGTTCGCTAGAAAAATGAAACTAGTCATCTCCATATTTCTTATCCTATCGACGCTTCAATGTTTTGGTGAATGGGCTATAGTTGAGACGAAAATGGAATCTTACCACCGAGAGAATTATGCGGGAGAGCCTGAGCTTCAATTAGTCCAAAAAATACAGAACATATCCCAAAACAGAATGTATATCCTCGGGCAGAATTTTGGGAACGGCCGCTATTACTACCACATTGAGTCATACATAAAAGAGAAAGAAAGCCAGACGTGGGAAAAGCTGAACTCATCGATGTGTGGTAGCATCGGAAAAATCGCTTGGATTGAAGTAAAACCGAATGAATCGATAGAATTCACATCTATCCTATCAGCAAAGCACCTTGGTTCTGAGAGACTACTCACCCTCAAGGAGTCGTCATCAGGAATAGAAGATATAAGTTCAGGCCAGACCATCCTAATCGGACCACACACTATTACGAAAACCCAAGGAGCGAACCAGCCAGAGGTGGCAACGCCATAGGCGCGCCACTCTTCGTTATCGTCCGAACATTGACCCGCTATACGAGAGCCTAATTTTAGGTTAATCTCTAGGGCATGGAAAACCAAGTAAGCCCAATCACAGCTCAGAG
>NZ_JARXHW010000101.1:0-3738 GCF_031127805.1 Thalassobacterium maritimum
GACACCAGCTCGGAAGGGGGGCTTGGTCAATATGTGATTGGCACCTTTACAGCCGATGCGGACACTCAATCATTTGATTTTGTTCTTGATACGACCTGGCACGTGAATGCGATGCAGTTGCGCGCCGTCCCTGAGCCATCTGCTTACGCGGCAATTGCCGGAGTGCTGGCGCTGGCTTGCGTGGTGACGCGCCGTCGTGCTTAAGCCGATTGGTATTAGTTTTTATTTTATTCGAAAGCCCCGGTTCTTCCGGGGCTTTTTTTATTATTTT
The DNA here is from genome assembly GCF_031127805.1 of Thalassobacterium maritimum. Classification (NCBI taxonomy): domain Bacteria; kingdom Pseudomonadati; phylum Verrucomicrobiota; class Opitutia; order Puniceicoccales; family Coraliomargaritaceae; genus Thalassobacterium; species Thalassobacterium maritimum. Next base: position 272 of record NZ_JARXHW010000101.1, read on the forward strand.
TTTATTTTTTCGTCAGATTTTGCTCAGTCTAGGAGTTAATGAGTTGAGAACACTCGTCTTAACCTAACACAAAATAATCCCAATCTAATGAATAAGAAAATACTCCCATTTCTAAGTCTAGCACCCGTCCTACTTGCCTCCTTGTCTCACGCAGCCGAGATCACTTGGGGGAGCGCCACGAATATCACCGGAGATTCAGATGTGTCGACCGATGGCTCGCTAGTCGTAGCCGCCAGTTTTAATACGGATTTCGCATCAATTGTCGTCAACGGCGTGACGTTTGCCGGGGGAGGTACCAATGGAGATATGAGGGATTCCGATACTTACGGTGCGGCATTGACTTATGATGTCTCTAATAATTCTGATGCGGCTTATGCAGAAGACGTTTCGCCCTTCAATACCTTGTCGTCTAATTATCAAAATTTGTTGGGATCTGGGCTGTGGGACGGTACCACGAGCACAACTGAAGAGTTTACTTTTGGTGGGCTGAGCATTGATCAGGAATACCAGATTCAAATTTGGGCGCAGGATGCTCGCAGTGGTAGAGAGGGACAATCGCTCACAATAACAGGTGCGGGCGGTGTTTCTCTAGACTACACGGACCGCAATACGCAAGGAGGGCTTGGTCAATATGTGATTGGCACCTTTACGGCCGATGCGAGCACTCAATCATTTACTTTTGATAAAGATTCGAGTTGGCACGTCAACGCGATGCAAGTGCGCTCGATTCCTGAGCCTCAGACTTTCAGTTTGCTGGCGGCATCGTGTGCGCTGCTTTTTGTGATGTGCAATCGTAGGAAGCACTCGTAGGTTATACCTTAATGGTAAGGCAGTCGACATCGGTATTGTTCGTGGTGTGCTGCCCAAGTTTGTTTTTGTAGTCAGTTGGACTGGCTCTTGTATCAAGGCTGATTCGCTGAACGCGGGTCAGCCTTGTTTGTTTTTGCGAGAGAGTCGGAGAGGCATGTGACTGTTTAGTGATGGATGAAAATAGCAGTTCTTTTTTGAAGAAATAGCGTAAGATATAGTCTTGGGTTGGAGTTAATATGTATGAAAATACCGCTGAATATGCCCCGCTACTTTTTACTACTGATTCCAGCCTTGGTTGCGACTTTGGCCATGGCTGCGCCGACTAAGCCTAACATTGTCTACATCGTCATCGATAATGTAGAGTTTGAGCACATGGGCAAGGCCTATGGGGGGGATAAAGTGACCCCTGCGATGGACAGTATTGCCGAGGATGGGGCTCTGATGCAGCGAATGTATGTGCCGACGCCACTATGTATTCCGAGTCGCTACAGTATCCTGGCCGGGCGATATCCGGAGCGCTGCACGGAGGAAGATTATCTGAAAGAGTATCCTAAAGGGGACGAAACCTGGGGAGTCGATGTGGCTTTGGAAACGGATTTGCCCAACCTGCCCAAGACTTTGCAAACGGCGGGATATACTACTGCGTTTGTCGGTAAGTTTCATAATTCCAGAAATAAGGATTTGGTCATCAGAAGTGAGTTGAATGGTAAGCACATTACCGATCCCGAGGTGACACCTGTCCTTGAGAAATACAATGACCGCTTGATCCAGCACATCCAGTCTTGTGGATTTGATTGGGTCGGGGCCGCTGGGTTTGGTAATGGTTTGGTGGGTTCCGCGAATGGCGTCGATACCGACGATGTGCACCATAACCTCGAGTGGGAAATCGATCATGCGCTCCAGTTCCTGAAGCAACAGCAGGAGCAAGATTCTCCGTTCTTTCTGTATTTATCGACTAAGTTGTTTCACCTACCAGTGAATACAGAAGAGGATTTTCTTTCCGACTATTCCAAAGTAGGCCGTTATACGGAGCGAGGATTGCTGGAGAAGGCTCCAGAGGTGCCGATGCCTTCGCGTAAGGAGATTGTTGAAATTGCTCGCAAGGATAGCGGCGACGAACGTGATGCCATTGCCATGCGTGTTTTGGACTTTGGGATACAGGCGGTACTGGATCAGGTCGAGGCCATGGGCATCGACGACAATACGATCATTGTTTTCATTTCCGATAATGCACAGATGGGTAAATCCACGGTTTATGAAGGCGGCATTCGTGTGCCGTCAGCGATCAAGTGGCCTAAGGTCATTCAGCCGGGCACTCAGCTCACGGAAATTGTATCCACGCTGGATATTGCAACGACTTTGATTGATGTGGCGGGTGCCACGCCGCCAGCAGAAATGAAAGCGGATGGTCATAGCTTTTTGCCAGTTCTAGAAAAGGGCGCAGCGGCGGAATGGAAGAATGTATTCATGGCCGAGTACAATTGTGCAAAAGCCATCGTGACGCCGCGTTGGAAATATGTCGCAGTTCGCTATACAGAAGATCAATGGCAGAAAATCCGCGAGGAGGAAGCTCGTCAGCCATCAGCTCCAGATTTCAATAACGAGAACCGAATGAGGAAGTGGAAGAAGTGGACTCAGCCCGAATTGAGCGAGAACCAACTCCCATACGCCTTCAACATTTACCGTTACTGGACACAGCACGATATGAATCACATCAAGCGAGCAGGGCAGTATCCTTATATATTTGATTTGGATCAGCTGTATGATTTGGAGAATGACCCGAATGAGCAAAAGAATTTAGCCAAGGATCCGGCCTATGCCGAGCAACTGGATCAGATGAAAGCGTTGATGCACCGGGAAGTCGCTAAAATGGACCGTCCATTTGGCGAATTCGGTACGATCAATCAGTGAAAATTATTTTGGAAGCAATGATCATAAAAAATACATTACGTGACTTGATGAAGCCATGGCTCTCACGAGGATTCGCAGCTATGCTGTGCTGCATGGCAGTTTCCTTACATGCGAAAACGAGCCCGAATATCGTATACATTCTGGCGGACGACATGGGCTATGGAGATGTGAGTGCGCTCAATCCCGATTCGAAAATTCAGACTCCGAACATTGATCGTTTGGCTGCGGAAGGCATGCATTTCACCGATGCCCATAGTGGCTCCGCTGTCTGTACGCCGACCCGGTATGGCATTCTAACAGGGCGTTACTCTTGGCGCACGCGACTGAAGTCTGGGGTCTTGGATGGTTATGACCCACACCTTATCGAGAATGACCGTGTGACCGTGGCCTCCTATTTGAAGTCGAACGGCTACCGCACGGCCTGTATTGGTAAGTGGCACATCGGGATGGATTTTCCCAGCACAGATGGAAAGCCAGCTTCAGCGAAGAATACAGATTGGAATGGAGTGATCGAAAATGGTCCTGTTGATAATGGCTTTGATCATTTCTTCGGTATTTCCGCTTCCCTCAATATGGATCCCTACATCTATATTGAAAATGATCGATTTGTGGGAGAATGCACGACTACAAAGAATTTCGATTCCCGAGGGCGTAATACCATTTCTAAAAATGTTTGATCCTATAGTGACCTCAGGTAGCGTTTGCTGAAGCGCGTATCCATCCGTTGCCAAACAAGCTTATGACTT
>NZ_JARXHW010000102.1:0-3519 GCF_031127805.1 Thalassobacterium maritimum
ATCAGAGCGGAATCCACCTGACCAAGGGCGGCAGCATATCCAGACGCACCTATCAACTCATTTCGCGCTCCAGGCTTCGCTCTTCGAGCTACGCCTGGGAAGCCGCGCTACACTCGCTCATCCACGTTCTGCAATAAATGAAACGCTTTTCAATTTTTCTATACGTCTTTTTGGGCCTCGCTGTCCTTGGTATCGCTACACTTTTTCAATACAAGGTATCCGGTAAATCCAAGACACCACAGCAACCAATTAAATCGGCAGCCTCTAGCCATATAAAGGAATCGTTTCCGCATTCAGTTGCGCCAATTTCAATATCTAAGCCCGTAATTGATGACCACCAAGGCAGCGACTCGGAAGTGAAGACTGCCGAGATTCTTCGGCGCGTCCCTCAAGCATTGAAACCTCGTGAGGTTATTAGTTTCGATGAAATTGAAGGTGAACTTGAAAGGCGTGTCAGGCGAGTTATAGTTTCGACTGAATCTGCCTTAGGTAAAATTTTAATTCTCGAACACATAGGCGTTGCCACAATCATGCAGCGCGAAATTTTCAGTGCAGAACACTTGGTCGTCCCTATCGCTAAAAATGCAAATGAGAATGTGATAGCTGCATCCATCGAGCAGAGTGGATTTAGAGTCACAAAGCCTTTCCCTGAAAGTGATTTCTTGTTCGCCCATTTGGAAGTAGAAACGCCATCTGCTCTCTTTGAATCATTTGAATACCTATCAAGCAATCTCAAGGGGCTTGCGAACGTTGAGTTGGACGGTGCAGGTTCTGGAGGAGGCGTACCATCTGATCCATCATATTCACTACAATGGCACCACCAGAAAATCGATTCTCAAGCTTCATGGGATATTACACAGGGCGATGATTCTATCATAGTTGCAGTTCTAGACACTGGTGTTAACATGAACCTCTCTGAATTTAGTGGCCGAATCGTCAATGGTTATGACTACGCAAACAATGATTCGAATCCATCGGACGACCATGGACACGGCACAGCAGTTGCGGGTGCTATTGCAGCAAACGCGAACAACGGTGTATTAGTCGCTGGAGTCGACTGGAAGTGTAAGCTCATGCCGGTAAAAGTTCTGGATAGCTCAAATTGGGGCTACTACTCATGGTGGGCTGCGGGCGTGAACTACGCGAAAAACAACGGAGCTCGTGTCATTAATTTATCTGCAGGTGGCACTGGATCCAGCTCAGCCTTGACGAGTGCAATTAATAACGTAATCAGCGATGGCGTCGTTTTTGTGACGATTACCCAGAATGATGGCATCGGGTCGGTCAGCTATCCAGGGTCACTCACACAAGCAATAACCGTTGGCGCAACTGAACGTAACGACACAAAAACATCATTCAGCAATTGGGGGCCGCAAATTGATATTGTTGCTCCAGGAAGAGACATTTATACCGTAAACCGGTATGGGAATTTGGATTGGTGGTGGGGCACTTCTTTTGCCGCTCCTCAAGTTGCTGGAGCTTCAGCACTACTTCTTTCCATCCATCCTGATCTTAATCAGGATTCAGTTGCCGCCCTCCTTCTTGCTGGGGCTGAAGATCAAGTTGGTGGCACTCAGGATGTGGCAGGTTTTGATAATTATTACGGTTGGGGGCGATTGAATATATACAACTCTATTCTTCTTGCACAGACATCTCCTAGCGTAGAGGTGCTGCCTAATAAAGATTTGCGTCTACGCTGGCAGCCACCACAAAACGCAGAATTTAAAAATCCATACAAAGTAAAATGGTCGAATGACATGAGCAGCTGGAATACGATCAATTCGCCGTCAATTACCTATGATTCGACAGCTGAATGGATTGATGATGGCTCCGAAACTGGTGCTCCTCTCGATTCCTCGGGCAAACGCTTCTATATCATTGAAATAGGAATAGAATGATCGCAGAGGACAGTGGAGGCAACGGCTAACGCCGTGTTTCACTTTAACGTGGATGAAAAGAGCGAATGAAATTTCCTGAAGGCGAATTACTCTTCCGAACTGGTGATTTTGACACCAAGAAACCACTTAAAGTCTCAGACTTTACGGATGTAGGATTTAGGGATGAACTTCGAAGACTACCCCCATACGCACCTATCAACTCCTTTCGCGCCCCAGGCTTCGCTCTTCGAGCTACGCCCGGCAAGCCGCGCTACGTTCGACAAATAAATGAAAAAATCCGGCACTCTCTTTATTTTTGTAGTTACAGCGCTTTTATTCGCCGCTTGTAACAGGAGTGAAACCACAAACCTTAACTCCACTGTCGAGCAGTATCAACACCGGAAAGGGATTCAAAAAATTGAAGTAGAAGGCCACACGATAAAAGTATCGTTTAGCGCGGATTTAAGAGGAGAAGAGAAAAAAGAACTAGCATATGAGGTGCTGAATGAGTGCACACAGTTTGGGATCACAACTTTGAGAGAAACTGCACCAAAGGGATTAAAGGATGAGGCCTTTTGGGGTTTTTCGATTTCACGGCTAGACGAGCCTCAAGAGGTCGGACCAGGCGGGACTGGACAATCCCATTAGCGCGCCCGATATTCGAGAGCACATTAGACCCTAAACTCACAGGCTGGGTGCCCGGCCTCTCCGTTCTGCGAAAGAAATGAAAATCATTTACCCCATCCTGAGCTTCTTCTTATCGGCTCCAGCTTTCGCGTGCTTGATCGACTACCCTTTCGAGTATCTCACACAAAAGAGTGAAGTCATCATCGTCGGTGAGATTGTAAAGATGGACTACGATCTCCAGCAGAAACCACCGCATGACGAGTATCACTACAGTGTTGCATATGTTAAAGTGGATGAAGTCTTGAAGGCCGACGGTGAACTAAAAGAAGGCGAGTTTTTCACCTTTCACGTAGAATCGAAGCAGGACGGAGGAACAAGTGCTTCAATATACTGGGATATGGGAATGAAGGGAACTTGGTTCTTTATGCGTGATGATGAATACAAAGACTGGCCCGTGACCTACCTCAAACCATCGGAGTTGTCAGAACAAGTAAGAAAAGAACTCTCTTATAGTTACGAACGAAGATTTGATAGGTCCTTCAATCCACACTTCGGATCGATAGAAGGCACATGGCCGAAAGAATGGAAAGACCAGGAGGAAATCCCTCTAACCACACTTATCAGCTGGCTACAAGTGCTACGCTACTATGGGCAGTGCAATGTTCACATTAGCCTAAGCGATAATCTCGATCCCAATATCATGATCAAGAAAATCGACTTCGATCAGTCAATTATGGGTTTCCTCAGGGATATTGCTGACCAATATGACTATTTGGATTTTGAATTTGGAAATCACCAGATCATTCTATTCGACAGACGAAAGGCAGAACCAGCCGCTTCTGGTCAACGTCGCTAACGCGCCGCGCGAGAGCTCATCGATCAGGGAAGAAAATTGAAAAAGGAAATCCTAGCAGACGTATTTTTTTTAACCGCTTATTTACGCTAATGACCGCTTATCCAACCCGACGCTAAGAACGAAAAATGAAACCTCATCATAAGCGTAAATTAGTGAAAA
>NZ_JARXHW010000103.1:0-3507 GCF_031127805.1 Thalassobacterium maritimum
ACGTAGACGAAATACATGTCTGAATCCTCATTATCTCCAGCAATCCAGACAACAAAAAAGCCCTCCGATTTCTCGAAGGGCTTTAAATGGCTGCTCGGGCTGGGATCGAACCAGCGACCAAGTGATTAACAGTCACCTGCTCTACCGCTGAGCTACCGAGCAATAAAATTTAAAAGAACTATCTCTAACTCAATAACTCAAGTGATTAATCCCGATGGAATCGGGACTCTACCGCTGAGCTACCGAGCAATAAAATTAAAAAGAACTATCTCTGACTCAACAACTCAAGTGATTAATCCCGATGGAATCGGGACTCTACCGCTGAGCTACTGAGCAATAAAACTGTTTCTTCGGAGCCTCTCGGCTCGTTGGAAAGCGCGTATAAAGGGAATGATTTTGCCCCTTGTCAATAGTTTCGTGAGAATTTTTTAATTATTTTTCTGCCTCTTGTTTGAGGGGCTTTAAACTTGGGAAGAGGATGGTGTCACGAATGCTCTCAGCGCCTGTTAGAAGGATGATGAGACGGTCGATTCCTAGGCCCATGCCACCTGCGGGGGGCATGCCGTGCTCGAGCGCGGTGAGGAAGTCGGTGTCCATGTCTTGCACTTCTTCCCCGACCTGAGCCTCGAACATTTTGCGCTGGATGATGGGATCGTTCTGCTCGGAGTATGCGGGCGCGATCTCTTGTCCGTTGATGCAGAGCTCGAAGACGTCGATGGTGGTGTCGTCGTCTTGCGTGATCTTGGCCAAGGGGCAAAGCTCCTTGGGAATGTGGGTCACAAAGGTGGGCTGTATCAGCGTGGGCTCAATGAGCTTTTCAAAGACGTTGTTGGTGATCTCGTAGTCTTCGAGCTCGCCGTCGACCTCGATATTGAGGGCACGGGCTTTTTCGAGCTTGTCCTCGCGGCTATGGCTGAACCACTCGGCGTCGCCGGTGGCTTCGATGATGAGGTCCTTATATTTGGCTTCGCGCCATTCGCCGTCGAGGTTGATGACGGTGCCGTCGGGACGTGCGATTTCGAGGCTGCCGATCACGGTCTTAGCGACGTGTTGGATGAGCCCTTGTGTGAGCTCCATCATGCCGCGGAAGTCGGTGTAGGCCTGATAGAGTTCCAACATGGTGAACTCTGGGTTGTGGCGTCGGGAGAGGCCTTCGTTGCGGAAGACGCGGCCGATCTCGAAGACGCGGTCTTCGCCTGCGACGAGCATGCGCTTGAGGTAGAGCTCGAGCGCAATGCGCATATAGAAGTCGCAATCGAGGGCGTTGGAATGGGTGATGAATGGACGTGCGGCCGCACCGCCGGCGACGGACTGCAGCATGGGGGTTTCGACTTCGGTGAAGTCGCGCTCCCAGAGATACTTGCGCATTTCCTGAATAATTTTGGCGCGGTGACGGAAGCGTTGACGTGAGTCTTGGTTAACAATCAGGTCGAGATAGCGCTGACGATAGATTTTATCGTCGTCTGTGAGACCGGCCCATTTCTCGGGAAGTGGGCGCAGGGACTTGGAGACGAGTGTGTAGCTTTCGGCGCGGACGGTGATCTCGCCGGTCTTGGTTTTAAAAAGTCGGCCTTCGATGCCGATGATGTCGCCAAGATCGAGCTTTTTGAAATAGGTGTTATACTCCCCTTCTGGCAATTCGTCGCGGGTGACGTAGGCCTGGATCTGACCGTCGCGGTCTTGGATCTTAATAAAGCTGGCCTTGCCCATCACGCGGAAGACGACGATGCGTCCGGCCACGGCGACTTTGGGCTGTTCCTCATCGGCGACGCCTTCTTTATAGAGTTTAATCGCCTCCTCAGATGTATGGCTTTGCGCGCAGTTAGCGGCAAAGGGGTTGCGATCCTCTTTGCAGAGATTCTCAAGCTTTTGCAGGCGCACGGCGTATAAATCGTGCGAATTGTCGGGATTGGCGGTCTTATCTGTCATAACGAAGCCCGCGAATGTGCGCGCCTTGCCAGAAATGGCAAACGCAAATTCCACCGCTTGGCGAAGTGGAACTAGTGCAGTAAGTAAGTTGTGTAACCTGCGAGCATCGCCATTGCAAAAATGACGACAACAAAGACAAGCAGAAGTCTAGCGGTAAAGAGTGAGCGTAGTAGGATCAATTCGGTCAAACTGGCCCCCGCACTACCAATAATCAAAGCCAACACGGTCCCTGCGCCGACACCTTTGCTCATTAAGGCTGCCGCCAGTGGAATCACTGCTTCGGCCCGGATGTAGAGCGGCACTCCGATAACAGCCGCTATAGGAATCGCAAATGGATTATCCTCGCCGGCTACTTGTTCCAAAAAGGCGGCTGGCATATAGCCATAGATGACACTACCAATACCGATACCGAGGAGCAGATAGGGTAAGACTTCAACAAAGTCAGACCAGGCCTCACGCCAGAGCCCATGATAGCGTCCTTTTGTCGTGACCTGAGCCTTCCCGGCATCCTCGCCACAGCAAGCGCTCTCCGTGCGGATCGAAACCGGACTTTCACAGCAGCCCCCCACGACAGGCTGGAACACGGGCAGGTCATCTCCCTGCGTTGAATGCGAGCTGCGGTCGGATGCGTGCAGGACATCACTGCGTATCGTCCGCTCAAAGCCGAAAACTTGCAACAAGTAACCCGCCACCAAGGAGACTAAGAGTGCGGCCAAGGTATAAATCATTGTCAGTTGAAGCCCAAAAGTCGCCGCCAGCAGGACGACAATGATCGGATTGAGCAACGGAGATGCAAAAAGAAATACCATCATGGGCCCAAATCCCGCACGGGCTCGGATCAAGCCTTTCAACATGGGGATCGTCGAACAGCTGCAAAAAGGCGTCATCGCCCCCAGCGCAGCCGCAAGTAAATAGCTGCGCCCACGTCCAGCACTCAGTAAAACTTCAATCTTCGATGGCGGAATATGGCGCTGCAAGGCTCCTACCAACAGACTGATCCCTATGAATAAAATCGAGAGCTCGATCGCCAAAAAGGCAAACATGCTCAATGTATCCTGTAATTGCTCTGTCATAAATTTTATATTTCCAGTATTGTCGAAATATAGCTATAAATTGCTCCTTTGACATTTGTCCACAACATTTCCATGTTTTTCGAAATATAACGAATTGAGAATATGATTACAGATAAGGCAGCCGCCGAGAGCTTAGCGGAATTGGGCAACATACACCGCTTAGCGATCTATCGATACTTAGTCAAAGCGGGACACTCCGGTGCCTTGGTGGGCGATATTCAAAAGGCCTTGAATATTCCGGCCTCCACCCTCTCGCATCATTTAGCTCGCATGGGAAGAGTTGGTTTAATTCATCAGGTAAAACAAAGCCGCACGATTGTTTGCAGCCCAGATTACCAGCACTTACAGGAGCTCATTCATTTCCTTCAGGCAGAGTGCTGCGCGGGCGATTCGAAGGATCAAGCCGACTGGGGTGTGATTAAAAGTGCGGTGAGCTAATTCCAGAACCCCGTCCAACTGCCACTGGCTCTCCTGGCTCTAGTTTGTATAAGTGCATCTGCGTTCT
>NZ_JARXHW010000104.1:0-3248 GCF_031127805.1 Thalassobacterium maritimum
CAGAGGTTTCAAGGTTCTGCCTAAGCGGTGGATCGTCGAGAGAACCTTCGGATGGCTGTCGAAATACCGCAGAATGTCCAAAGACTACGAAACTAGCATTGAGTCATCTACTGCCATGATTCATATTGCGATGACTCGACTCATGCTCAAGCGTGCGGCTAGATTCTAACCGTTTTGGAAGTTTATTAGACGCTCTCTAAGAAAATGTTACAACTTTCATCCCCTTGCACGACATAGCAAATACTTCTTTCCCACCCTTTGTGGTTGGGGGTCGAGGTTGAGCAATCGACCGCACGACCTCGACCCGCGTAATACTATTGAATTAAAAAGAAGTTGTCGTTTCTCGCAGTATCATCACACGCGACCAGTAATCAGAATCGGCATTATCCGATTCTGATTTCGACATGCTATCTAAGAGCCTTGGCTGAGTTATCCACAAACGAATTTTCAGTAGCGCCTCGATCCACTCTCAAAACCCGCATTCGCCGTACACCTCCCGGTGTCGGCCATTCGATTTCGTCGCCCTCCGTATAGCCGAGCAGTCCAGCACCCACCGGAGCCAGCACAGAGAGACGCCCTGCGTCAAAGTCAGACTGCCCTGGTAGGGTGAGTATGTAACTCTCTATTTCTCCCGATTCAATGTCTTCAATTTCGACACGACTATTCAGACCAATTGCGTCATCCGGAACCTCCGAGGCATCGAGCACAATCGAACGCGACAATTCGCTGCGTAGGTGGAAGACAGTATCGATTTTAGCACTGAGCCCCTGTATCAAATGATTCAATACGCTGTGATCTTCTTTGGAGAGGTATATGTTTTTCTTTTTCATAGTATATCGTGATTCTTTATGGGATTGATTTGATTCGTTCATTTGGATGCAGGCTCCAGTGTTTTTTCCAGTCGCCACAGATGCTCGTTACTTAATTGTATCTGAGTCGCAGCAACCGAGGTATGCACATGCCCGGAATGGTTGCAGCCGATGATTGCCGAAGAGACGGTCTCATGACGGAGCACCCATGCCAGTGCGATTTGCGCTGGCGTGGCACCTAGATCCTGTCCGACACTTTCGAGGGAAGATATCGCAGAATACCCCCTGGGATTGGCATAGTGCTTAGCAAGCTCCCCGCCGCGTGTGGATGCACGCAGTGGCCCGCGATGACTATACTTTCCTGTTAAAAATCCTCCTGCTAGCGGAGACTCCGCCAATACACCGACTCGATACTCGCGCGCGATCGCGCTCAAGTCCGCATGGAAATTACCTTGGTCGAGTAAGGAAAATTTTTGCTGAATGGAATCGAAGCGACAGCCATGTAAGCGATCGGATCGAGCCAACGCCTCAATGAATCTCCACGCAGGAAAGCCTGCGGTGCCCACATAGCGGACTTTGCCTGCGCGAACTAGGTGCTCTAAGCCAAGCAACAATTCGTCAATCGGGCGTATTGCTTTTCCATTAGGCATAAAACAGTCGCTCCACTCGCAGACCAGTAGGTCGAGGTGCGATAGGCCTAGCCTACGCAAAGAAGCTTCGCACTGCTCTCTGACAAGTTTGGCCAAAGATTGCCCCGGCGCTAAACTCTGGGCCGTGAACACCATACGTGTGGATATGACAGAATCCTTCCGCACACCCGGTCTTTGGCCCAGCCATGCGCCTAGCGTCTCCTCCGATTGTGTAACAATATTCTGATCTGATGCAACGGTGGAGCTCTGAATAAAGTTCCCTCCGAGTTCGAGATAAGTATCCAGTAAGTTAAAAGATGCCTTCGCATCGTTGAGCCATCCGAATTGTAAAGCGCCGAGACAAAGCTCTGACACAGACAATCCGGTGCGCCCGAATTTTCTATAGTTCATGATAAAATAAGGCTAAAAGTACGCGTCACAATCCAAGCCATAGACCTGCGAATAATTGCGACAAACACGTAACTGAGGTCAAAAATTAGATCCAAAAAAGCGAAGCTCCTAGCTCCGCGAAAATGTATGAAGCTAACTCGCTTCGCACATCAAACGAAACTTCGTAGTTTCGTAATGTTATGCCTCCCGACCTTGGCGTATGTGCCAGGAGAGAATCACCTTAAACACAAACTGCAACAAGGCCGGGCAGACCTGGAAAGATACCAGGTGCTCCTTTTCCCTTTTTATAAATTTGTTGGCGTAAGTGCATCATCACATTATGACTCTCTTATACATTTATTCTAAGTCAAGCTCATCAGGCTAGATTTAGCATCCATTAATCGACTTCACTTGACTTATTAGAGTATTTGAGTGAAAAGCACACACATGCATAAGATGATCAAATCAATAACATTGGTTCGGGGAACGAATCCATTGATCTTCCTTAATTAAGGGCGGGGTCGATTCTTGATGGTGTGACGTTTCCGCACAGTCAAACGCCGCACCACCGCCAACAAGTGTTTCTCAGCTTGCTATGCACCAAACAAATCCGTTCTGCGACAGTGCGCTCGGTAGTTAGCATACATTGAATGTGAGATACCCTTATCTCTATTCAGCTACAGCTCAAGCACTCACTCCCTTCCCAGGCTGTCGTATAAAAAGATGCTCGATAACTCGTGACTACACGAATTACGAACGATGGCAATAAATAACGATTAATTAAATATAACATGAAGACACAATTACACATCCAAGATCACACATGTCCACAAACACCCATCACACGAAAATTCGCTGCGAAAGAAATGGATTCTCTCATTCAGAAAGATCCCCGCATTACACGTATACGGATCAAATTCACTAAACAATTCGACCACGGGCCCTATCAGGTTAATAAAGTCAGTGCAGTCGCCACTGGCCGTGGTCGCCCTACTTTTCGAGGTGTTGCGCGTGCAGCAACGCCCCGTACCGCTCTCAAAGCACTCAGCTCAAAAATGAGACGACGCCTCGTAAGACAGACCGTACATTGTCCACAAAACTGTATTGGCATCCAGCACAACTGTGGGGGGGCAGCCCAATGTTTCATGTCATCGTGATTGAATTGGTTCTGCTCTGTGCTATTTCAATTGAATGGCACGTCGCAGTCGAATCGAGTATCCTGGAGCGTTCTACCATGTTCTGAATCGTGGGAATTATCGTTCGTGGATATTCGATACCGTTGGAGCGCGTAAGAGCTTTGTGACTTGCCTGGACCAATGTTGTTTGGCTCAAGGTTGGCGCTCACACGCTTGGGTGTTGGGGCCGAGCTCGACTGTGCAAAGTGCGGTCAGCCGGCACCGAACAGCCGGTAAGCAGGATG
>NZ_JARXHW010000105.1:0-3122 GCF_031127805.1 Thalassobacterium maritimum
GGAAAATACAAGTTCGAAAGGAAGAAGAAGCGCTTGTCAGATTTGATGCCGTTGGGCACTCTGGGAGCTATATCCAGTCGGAGCTGGTCAACCCCGTTTACGCCGCCGGATCTTCGACAACCACTTGAACTACTAATCACTCAGGCTGGGGTGCCAGTCCTCACCGAATATGGGAAAGAAAATTGAATCGACGAACCGAAGCCGATTAGATTAGCTTTAAGGGGTAAGAGAAGATAGAATCCCCCCGAAGCACGAAGCCGAGTCGGCAATTGAACCGAAGAAGAAATCCAGACAGCCACAGCCAGCGATGAAGATCACCATTCAGGACTCCCCCACCACCACGGCCTGCGGCCATATCCAGACGGCACAGGTCAACCCATTTTACGCGCTAGAAATCCGATAACCCTCACCAATCCGAAACCCTCAGGCTGGGTGCCTGGCCTCTCCGTTCGACGAATGAAATTTTGCTACCTCCAGAGTTTGCCGTTAATAGCAATAATCTTCTTAACGTCGGCATGCAGCACACCAAAAAAAGAAATGAATAGAATAGGATCAATCGACGAATTAAAAGATCTAGCTAATTTCCAAGCCTTTAAGCAGGCGCCACTAGCGCCCTCACTTCATGCCTCATATGAAAGAGAATTAGGCAACAGGTATAATGTGAGTTTTTCTTTTGATGATCAAATCTTAGAGAATTGCCAAATTTCCATTGAATACGTCGACCACAAGACCCACATCGAGGTCACAAGCTCATTTTCTCGTGATCGAAAGCCAGTGTTCGAAAGAAAGTGCAAAATAGAAAACGATGGGAGTATTTCATATAGTCACTTTTGGGTCAGCCATTTAGAATTCAAAAGTCTAGATTCAGAGGGCTACATTCGACTCGTTGAACATAAAATTGGAGATTCTACTATATCACTAATCGAAGTCTGGGGATATCCACAGGATGACTTCCCTGCTCTTGTATTTTTGAACGTAAAAGGGATTGCATTCCTACCTCTCAGGAACTCCGAGGACATCTACGGAGCCATCAATTCGATAAATGAATACTCGGAAGAAGAGGACGACGAAAATTGGGATGAAGACGACTGGGTGGATGATGAGTAATTTGAACACTAAGACCGTCTAGGTCGAACCAGTCCGACGAGGCAATAGATTTCGCTGGCGCTCATCTATTCCTCTCGTCTACGAATATACAGAAAAAATGCTCATAATTCTCATGATACCATTCGGCTTGACCACAGCATTTTTGGCACATCGAAAGAACAGAAATCCCTACGCATGGGGCATTCTTGGAGCGACATGGTTCATTGTTGGTGTGATCGGCATTCTGTTTTTTTCAGACTCTACGTTGGGTAAAAAAAGAAAACTTGAGAAACTAACAAGTCAGACACAGATTCAGCATATAAACAAAACTCCATGCCTCTCCTAGATACAATTTCAATTCTTCTGACTGCTACTGTCGTATATGCTGGAACCCTTGCGGTCTTCATTTTGATGAAGATCCGAAAGGATATCTCACGCTTTGTAGATTGGACCATAAAAAAAGAAACCTATTCAAGTGTCACGCTAAATGAAAATTTCCTCAAGATCTCTTCGAAAATCCGAGCCATTAGCGAATATGAAGACTATAGAAGCCTAACTACTTCTCAAAAAGAAGAAATCATCATGCTTTTGGGTCTATGCGAGGATATATCTATTGGCGTTCGGTCGGGAATTTTTGACGAGGACATCGTTAAGGAAAGCATGAATCATTTATTCAGGCATACGTTTCATACTCTAAAGGAATACATTTACAGACTGCGGAGTGAACATGCATCCCCATCATACTACGAGAACTACGAGTTCCTTGTCAGAAAATGGGAAAGCAAGGAAGGAGGGATCTCATGAGTGATGAACCTTTCGATAAAATTGATCAATTCTGCAAAACGAAGCATAAAAACGATATAATAAGGAACATCGCCTTTGCTCAATATCAGAAGCAGTTCATCGAGCTGGTTAATAAAAAAAATGGTGCGACATCTGGGAGTAACATATCAGATGCAGAAGCTAAAGCTATTCAGGACACTTTGCTCTCTGACGGACAACTTTCAGCTAGTCTAAGGATAGCAGAAGACTTGTTCGAAGAGGAATGCACTTCTTATCTTCAACCTCGAGTGAAAAAGAATGGATTGAAGTCGTTTTGGACAAGCGTATTGGCCTCAATAATCGCAAGCTTTCTATATTCGATACTATTGATTATCATATTCATTATAGCACAGGATCAGATCAGTAATTGGCTGTCGTCGATCGAGGCAAAATGAGGCCCAACCAGGCGATAGTGGACAACTCCGTTCGCTCGTCCCTCACTCACTCCGTGCCACATCTTGACGTTAGGTAAGAAAAATGGATAAAATACGCATCAAAGAGTATCGAGATTCCAAATGGCTCGATCCGAGGAAGTTTCTGGTTAGCCTATACGAAAAGCAGCCATTTCTACAGAAGATCGCGAAAAGCGAGAAAGAGCTAACCTTAGAAAATCAAGACCTAGAAATCTACAGAGAATCAAGAGAAGCTGCACTATTTTGCGTCGGCTTAGGAACTGCACTTGGTTGTGAAGTCAAATTTCTATACGACGAAGACCAAGACCGAGATTTTGTAGTTGGTGTAGTCAGTGAAAAGGGAATGGGCTTGAGTGATCTACAGCTAAAACGCCTTCCACCAGAATCGTTAAACCCTCACATCGACCTAGAGAGCATTATCGCAGGCTTAAAGAAATACGTAGATTCGAAGGATCTAGTTGTCGCCATAATGGTTAGTCGGAATATTGAATTAGACCTGAACGAGATAAAATTGCCCGACTCCGTAAAATTGAGGGAAGCTTACATTTTCGGAGCCATCGACCCCAATCAAAGTAAATGGTTTATCTATGGCAACCTATGCTCTACTGATCGAGCCTACCTAGAGTATGACTATCCCCAAAATGACACCTAACCAGTCGGGAGATGGACAATAGATTTCGCTGGCGCTCATCTATGCATCCCCTCTACGTTAGCTAAATAATGAAAAAACAAATCCTAATTCTCCTATCAGCGATCGCCTTCCATTCTTCCTCTATTGCAACGACTCTGTTGCAAGACGAT
>NZ_JARXHW010000106.1:0-2891 GCF_031127805.1 Thalassobacterium maritimum
ACCCCGTATCCGCAGCCAAGCAGGCAACTAAGCCAGGCGTCTGACCGGGTCTGAAGACCCCGGCTACGTGTCCCCGCACTTTCAATCACACCCTAAAGGACTTTGTCCCACGCAGCAGGCTTTATTTTCACTAATTTACGCTTATAATTAGATTTCATCTTTCGTTCTTAGCGCCGGGTTGGATAAGCGTTTATTAGCGGTGATAAGCGGTAAAAAAATACGTATGCTAGGATTTCTTTTTTCAAGCCCTCCAGCACGATCGCGAATAGCACAAGCAATAGATAAACGGCAGTGAAACTCATTGAGTCACTCGACTGGATAGATCCTCAGTGCGCCCCATCAGGAGAACAAAGCCTCCCCTCGGTAGATCCCCCCCCCTAATGAACCTATGTTCTACTTTTTGAAATTAAGACTGACGCGCATAAGATCGATCCAGCAATCAACGGTCCGTCAATCCCAACGAAAACTAGGAATATCCCGACCACGACCAGAATGATGCCAACATTTTCAACTTTGCTTTCGTCGATTTTCATTTTCCGTGACCAGAGAACACACCCTATGGAGAGTTAGCAAAATTGCTCAGTGCGACTGGTTCGAGTTCATTCGTCAGGCGAATCTGGATATGTCGAAATTTCTCTCTGCCCTATCCACAAAAATAATGACGATGCCGTCGCCTTCGGGACGATAATAGACGTATACAGGATTGATCACGAGTCGCCGGTATGGGGTGTCTCTAAGATCTTTGGGAATGTTTCCTAGCTTGGGGCTATCTTCAAGTAATTCAACTTTTTCGAATACCCTACTGACCAATCTGCAGGCAGCTTCATAGTCTTCGAGCGCAATATGATCTGCAATCTCATCGAGCGCGTTCAGTGCTGGTTCCGTCCAAATTACTTCAGCCATCTCGACATTTTTCTTTTCGCTTCGCGATGGCTCAAAACTCTTCCTTCTGAAAATGCTTTCTCACCTCGCGCTAGACCCTCTAGAATCTCCATTCTTTTCTCTTTAGCTTCATATGTATCTACATCAACAAGATAAGCGGCAGGCTTCCCATGTTGAGTGATCATTATAGGTGCTCGATCAGTTCGAAGATCATCAATGATTCGAGTGGCTTGTCTTTTTAAAGTGGTAACCAGTTCCGTCTTCATATGTGACACTTTAATGATACTTTCGGCTCTCGCAATTCTTTTTTCGAACGTGACCAGACACCCAGTCTGTGGGCTTAGTCGTCCTGTAGGTTTTTAGAGTTTTACGGGCAGGTCAAAAGGGTTGCCCGTGTCGTCTGAATCAGGACTCGAATGTGCCAGATGCCCAGACCGCTCAACTGCACTCATGCTCCGTTTTTCCAGTCCCGACCTAGTCGGGAGAGACCGCAGCGTAAAGGGCCTTGTCCTACGCAGCAGGCTTTATTTTCACTAATTTACGCTTATAATTAGATTTCATTTTTCGTTCTTAGCGCCGGGTTGGATAAGCGTTTATTAGCGGTGATAAGCGGTAAAAAATACGTATGCAAGGATTTCATATTCTTATCCTGGAGCTCCAGCGCGGCTCGTTAGCGACGTTGTTCAGTAGCGGCTGAATATGCCTATTTTTCGCTTACTCGACAGACGCAATTCAGTGGTTTGTCTTGGAAGATATATATGTCATTTGCTTCGATCAATTCATAGCCGGAAGCTGTAGCAATCGCCCTGAGTATATCAATCGGGTCCTTTTTCTTCACTAGAACAGAAACGTATTTGTCCATAGCCGAATCAGGAACAACTACGTCAATATTAAAAAGGGTTGCAACGTTAAGAATCGATTTTGCTACAGTCTCTTTTTGGAGATCGACAGTTAGGGGTTCAAATTCTTTCGCATAAACTGAAATGGATGTGGCGAAGATTAATAAGATTAGGCTTATATTTTTCATAGATCGATGAGCTCTGGCGCGCCTTTAGGCGTTGTCCAGAAGCGTCTGGATATGGCCGCAGGCCGTGGTGAGTGTGGGGTTCTGAATTGTGGGCTTTATCGGGGGCTTTGAATCTATGATTTCTTCTTTTTGCCAATTGGCGACACGGCTCTGGCTGTCTGAGGATTTTATTTCTTTTGCCACTTCTCTTACTCCCAAATGCTTAGTCTAAATGCTTCGAGCCGTCGATTCTATTTTCTTCCCATATCGCAGACGAGAGGAATAGATGAGCCCCAGCGAAATCCATAGCCTCATCGGACTGGTTCTGCCTCCGATTCGATTACCTCTCTGATGTAGTATCTGTATGAGGCCATCGCAAATTCTTCCATCTCATAAACGATTCGAGAGATGTGAGTGCAATCTTTACATTTTACATCCATATAGTCGCTTTCATATTTATTTACTTCGGTTTCTGCGTCTAAATTTGTCCGAATTTTCAAAGGAGTTGATTCGTAATTTCTTTCATCTGAAACTTGGAATGCCGTAATTGAAGCGCACTTCGGGCAAACGAGTTTAGGCAGATTGACGACCAAGTTTTCTCTCTTTTCGCCAGAGTATCGACTCTCGAAAAATGAGAGTCCGTGGATTCGATCTGATGGTTTGAATTTCATTCCTTCGCAGAACCCCGCGCTGAGTAATTGATTTGTAGCAACTAGTTTTCGGAGAGTCAATTTCGGAGTCGACTCAAGCAGCTTGTTGCGGAGGCGCGAAACGAGTCGATGCAACGATGAGGCCAGGCACACAGCCTGACGAGTTTGTAGTTCAAGTGATTCTCGGATTATCGGGCGGGTTACATGGGTTGGCCTGTGTCGTCTGGATCAGGACTCGAATGTGTAGGATGCCCAGAACGCTCAACTGCACTCATGCTTCCCGCTTCGCCCCTAGGCTTCGCAGGACACGGCTGCTTTTCCAGTCCCGACCTTGTCGGGAGAGACCGCAGCGT
>NZ_JARXHW010000107.1:0-2870 GCF_031127805.1 Thalassobacterium maritimum
GAACAATCCCCTTACCCCGTAAAGCACACCCGCACGGCTTAGTCCAACAGGTTGTAAGCAGAAAGCGGAGCTTCCAGCCTACAACACTTTAAGTTGGATAATTGAATGAAAAAACTGATCCCATTCTTCCTTCTCACATCCTTGCTTGCGGAAGAGGAAATCACAGACCCATTTGCTGCCCCAGCAGCAACAAAAGAAAGCATCTCTGCAAGTGTCGATGATTCCATCATTAAACATCAAGCTGCTATAGAAGTCTTAGAACAAATCAAACGAATTGATAGAATTGAGTGCATCCTCATGGATCCAACCTACGACTATGAATATGCCTCTCAAAAAGAGAATTGGATCGGTCACAAAGAAATCTCTGAAGAGGAAGAATTACTTGAGGCTCTTGAGAAGTTAAGTTGGTTCTTCAGGCAGGAAGGCATCGGAGCAATGTGCATGTATCCGGTGCATGAAATGAGATGCTACACCAAAGAAAAAGAAATCCTCAAGCTGACGATTTGCTGGGGCTGCAATCAGTCATCAGTGTGGTCAGAGAATGTCTCTATGAGTTGGGGTTTAGGAGACTACAAGCCTCTGGAAGAATTCTTAATAGCACGACTTCCAATTCCAGATGAATTCATGGACATGAGAGAGGTCGTAAAAACTAAAACCAATCGAGTAATCGAAGAAATTAAAAGATCCAACCAGGCGGGAGATGACAACTCCGAGTAGCGCTGCCGCGCTACTCTCCGCGCATCCCCTTCACGTTCTGTAACTAAATGAACTACCCTCCTATAGGACTTTTGGCCGCCATCCATGCGGAGACAATTTCACCTGAGACATGGAAGGCTTGGGCGGATCGAGAAATTCTTCGAACAGAGCAACCGCCGATGTGGATAATAGACTTATCTATAGCAAACGACTTTTCGGAAGCATGGAAAGCAATCGGAGAATCTGTTCAAGACACTGAATCTCTACCTAGTGCCCAATTAGATGAAGCAGCACTGGGCTTAATATCTCTCAACTATCTGAAAGGGGGAATCGATTTTTGTCATTATTTACGACGTGCAGGAGATCACACTGATCCGAGTAGTTGCTCCACAGATTGTGAATACTTCTACCACCATCTAAATGGAATCGAGTCATCTAGTAATCCTGAAGAATACGAAAGAATGGCTCGATCAGAAATAGAACAATATCTAGCAGAAGCAATCGAGCTTGGGAAAATTGCACAAGCACAGATAAAACCAATCACAGAACCAGTCGATCGTGGCAACGGCTAGCGCCGTCGCCACATCTCATCGATAGTCAAAAAATGAAAATAGCATCAGCACTCATCGCTCTCATCGCAATTACTAGCACCTTGAGTGCTGATACCGAATTAGAATCAGATTTTGAGAAGCGAGTAGTTGAAGTTATCGAATCTAGAGACTTCGGGAGGCTACACGAAGTTCTTAGAATTGAAGGAAACTCAAGAATGAAGCTTATGATGGGATCATCCACATTTGAAAGAGCCATGCTTCTTGGGTATACAAAAATTGAAGTAAAAAAAATAGAGCGAGACAGCCCATATTGGCCTAAGCAAAGTGTGATTGATGGCTCTACATACGTAATCGACGAGAAAGAAGACTATTGGACGTTTTCAATCCTCTACGAAGAACCGAAACATCCGATCATCGGCCTAAGCAAAGGATCAACAACTATCTTAGCTGAATACGATGGCCATCTATACGTAGCAGCCGTAAACAAGCAGGAGACTATCAAGGCGGAGTGATCAACTCCGAGTCGCTGCGCTCCTCTACGTGATCATCCTTTACGATATACAGAAAAGTGAACTGAATTTAGAACCGCAGATTCACGCTGATCTACACAGATTTAAGAATCTTGATCCGCGTGAATTAGCATCCATCTGCGGTTAAAAAAATACCAGATAAGAAGATTGAAGGAATCCAAACCCTAACCATATTGAGCCAATCAAACCGAATCAAAAAAATGAACACTGAGGCGACCGGTCAGATTGAGCGCATTGGAACAGCCCCGGGGTATATCCAGTCGGTCGTATCAACTCCGTTCGCTGCGCTCACTGCGTGATACACCTCACCGTTCTGTAAAAATATGAAGCTACCAGATTTTATCGATGAGCTTATTCCATTGCCTGGGTGCTTCTTAGTATTTGACGATGATGATAAGCCCAAATCACAAAACGGGGGGCAGGCAGTATTCTTAGATTCGTCTAAATACCCCGAAAAAGCTCAGGCCGCGCTAGATGTTTTTAGAAAAAGTAAAAGAAACAGCATTAGTCTTCTACAAGAAGCTATCTTATTAAATGAGAATGGGTTTTACCCAAGGGCAGCTGCTTTAGCAATTATGTCTTACGAAGAGCTTGGAAAGTCACAGATTGCAGCGGATTACTACACAAAGTTAATACCTGAAAGCATCTACAAAGCTGCTTTTCGAAAACACGAAAAAACAGCATATACGAGTAGGCATAGAGCTATCGGCAACCATGAGAAGGTGAAGCATGGCTTTCACATAGATAAGTCCATTGCCCGAGAGCTAGAAACTATGCGGCAACGAGCACTTTACGTAGATGAAAACAATAACCCGATTGAATCATTCTCCCAAGATGACGCCGAGCTGATCATTAGCAAAGTGGCTGAACACCAAAGAGCCATTGAGCATGCAGAAGAGTTGAATTGTCGGATTGGCTCTAAAGCACTATTTAAATAAACAGAACCAGTCACTAGACTCAATGTCGCTAACGCGCCATCGAGTCAGTTCTACGTTGGGTAAGTAAAATGAACAGATTCCGTCCTATAGTTGCTCTGGTCTACTTAATGATCCTATATCGGGCAAATCTAGTAGAAACCCTTCCCGGGGATACC
>NZ_JARXHW010000108.1:0-2839 GCF_031127805.1 Thalassobacterium maritimum
ACCTACTCGTGGACAGCCTTGGACTAGTCCTATTGGCCGTGGTTCACCCAGCGAACATTCAGGATCGCGACGGCGCGAAGTTGCTCCTTGAACTTTTCACCAATCGCTTCGGTTGGCTCAAACTCATTTGGGCTGATGGTGGATACGCAGGTAAACTCGTGCAGTGGGTGAGGCAGCTTCAACGTAAGCGACCGATCCAGTTGGATATCGTTCGCCGCAGTGATGATACCAGAGGTTTCAAGGTTCTGCCTAAGCAGTGGATCGTCGAGAGAACCTTCGGATGGCTGTCGAAATACCGCAGAATGTCCAAAGACTACGAAACTACCATTGAGTCATCTACTGGCATGATTCATATTGCGATGACTCGACTCATGCTCAAGCGTGCGGCTAGATTCTAACCGTTTTGGAAATTTATTAGACGCTCTCTTAGAGGTGCCTTCGAGGAGCATAGTCGACGGCGCGTTAGCGACGTTGACTACTGCGTCTGGATCTACCCTCCGTTTGGTCTGTGGGTTTTAGTTGGTCTAATGGTGATGCTTTCATTCCGTTTTCTATGAGATCCCAATTGTTCCTCCAAGGCTAATGATCACTCCAACCACATAACCGATAAGATAAGCTTGAAATCCAGAACCCAGCAAGTGCCCGACAAACACTGCACCAATTATTCCAAATATCTGCGTAACTACGATGAAGATGGTTAGATTTCGCTTAACCCTCTGGAGCCATTCCTTTCTTTTGTTCATTCAATTTTTCTGTAGATCGTAGAGGCCAGGAACCCAGCCTGACGAGTGTGTAGTTCAAGTGATTCTCGGGTTCTCGGGCGGGTTACATGGGTTGACCTGTGCCGACTGGTTCGGTCTTAAATTCGTTTAGTGCTTCGACTACTTCCGAGAGATCAAAATCAGATTTTGGTAAGAAGAAAACGGGATTCTCTCCATCGTTGAGACTGATGGAATTCTCCGTTTCTTTGACGTTCTGTATTCGGTCTAAGGAGACCTTCAATTCACTTTGTGGTGCAATGAGCTTCGCACCTTCGGGTGCAATCACAAATTTCCTATATCCCCAAGATGTATCTGATCTCTTCTCTAATTCCTTATTCAAGGCCCTTTGGGGTGCATATGCGATAAACTTCAAAATGAAGTATAAAATGACGGTGCAGAGTGGAACCTGGACTACGATTGTGAGTATGATCGATCCGATGTGGTTATGCTCTCCGTTGCTATTCCATTCGGCTGGATTGCCTACGCAATATACAGATGCGATTAGAAATGCCCAAACTTTCAAATATTTGATGAACTCTTTTCTGTTTTTCGATTGAGCAAGAAAGCACTCCCAAGCCATCTGCTTGCTTTGGGCTTCCGTGATACTGTATTCTTTTTCCATTCTCTTACCGAACGCTGAGGTGTCACGCTGAGGGGGCGCAGCCCCCGGAGTTGTGACCGACTTGTTCTGTCTTTTGGTAATCGTCGATGAAGTCTGGATAATCCTTCATCCATCCATTTTCTTTTTCGTAAAAGGATTCACTGAATTGGTGATATATGACCTCAGGGCTTAGGTCCGCTTTAAGTGCTTCAGTTTTGTTTTTCACTTTTTCTTTTCTGGCAAGGTGATGAAACCCGCTAAATATGCTCCAACTGAAAAGGCCATGAAGACTGCTCCTCTTTTCTTCTTCTCTTTCTACCCTATCCCAGATTTCGGATAGGACTGGAAAGAAACCTCCACCATCTTCGAGGACATATCCATTCGAAATATCGATACGATCTGGCCACCTGCTGAGACTTGATTGAAGCATTTCGGTATATTTCATTTCCTTACAGAACGAACGTGGCTCTGGCGCGCCTTTAGGCGTTGTCCAGAAGCGTCTGGATATGGCCGCAGGCCGTGGTGAGTGTGGGGTTCTGAATTGTGGGCTTCATCTGGGGATTTAAATCTTCAATTTCTTCTTCTTTTTACCAACCGGCGACTCGGTTCTGGCTGCCTGAGGATTTTATTTCTTTGCTTGTTATCTTACTCTCAAATGCTTAGTCTAAATGCTTCGATCCGTCGATCCTATTTTCTTCCCATATCGTCGAGGATGAACACGGAGTGAGGCACGAACGGAGTTGATTCACTCCGACTGGGTATGCCCGGCATGTTGATAAATTAATATGGTTAAAGTCCATTGTGAAAGACCTGAATAACAAATCAATCACTAGAGAAGCACAAGTGCGTAATCGCGAGGTTACGTGCGGAAGCAGTGTGGATCAAACCGACGAGCTGATGCTTCAAGTCCCGCCGAAGGGGAATGAGCGTAGTGAATCGGGATACAAGAACGTCATAGGAGGCACAGAGGGCGGGCGAGCGGGCCAAGGATCGCGAAGCCCATCAGGTCAGACCCGATGTGTAAATGACGCAGTTGTGTCGGGGAGGTGTATCAACTTATCCGGGGAGGCCTCCAACAGTGGCTTGTCAGAGCTTCAATCTGCTCATGAGATGGCGAGCAGCGCCGCCAGTGATGGCGGAGTGATCACCGATGGAGGAGTCAGCAGAAGGCATATTAGCCGCGGAGATGAGCTTGCTGAAGGCAGGACGGACTCACGAAGCGGTGAAGGCCCGAAATACGTATGCTTTAAGTCCCGCCGAAGGGGAATGAGCGAAGCGATCGGGAGCAGCCGGACTTGCCTCTGGTTCCGAGGTCTGCCGACAAGACCGGCACGTAGTGACCGGACCACCCACCCATAAACGCCGACCGGCGCGCGGGCAAAGGGAGCCAGGGCAATACAGCCGGTTGCAGCCCGAGCTACTGGAGGCAATCTTCAGTAGCACGAACCTCGAAGCGGCGTATCGCCGCGTCAAAGCC
>NZ_JARXHW010000109.1:0-2804 GCF_031127805.1 Thalassobacterium maritimum
AATGATTGAGTGTCCGCATCGGCTGTAAAGGTGCCAATCACATATTGACCAAGCCCCCCTTCCGAGCTGGTGTCAGTGTAATTCAGGGTAACACCGCCTGTACCAGCAATAGTGAGCGCCCCCCCGTTCTTATTATTGCGCGCATCTTGCGCCCAAATTTGAATCTGATATTGCTGACCATCTTCCAATTCATTGCCCGTCCCACCGAAAGTAAACGTCTGAGTCCCAGCCGGCTCTGGACCAGTCTCCCACAGGCCAGACTCCAGTAAGTCTTGATAATTCGCGGAGAGGGAACTAAAAGGTGTAGATGCGGTTCCAAATGCCGTATCAGAATTCTTTGCGGAAGTATAGTTCAAGGCTGTCCCGTAGGTCGCAGAACTCTTCATATTCGCATTATTACCTCCACCGGCAAATGTCACACCGTTGACGACGATTGAAGCGCTAGTCGTACCAAAGCTCGCTGCGACAACGAGCGTTCCGTCGGTCGAGACATCAGAATCACCGGAAATAGTCGTGGCGCTGCCCCAAGTAATCGTAGCAGCGTGCGACCATGATAAAAGCACTAAAGGTGCAACGGATAGAAGCGGTAGTATTTTCTTATTCATATGGACTAGTTTTGGGTTTTTAGGTTAAAACAAATATGCTCAACTAATGAACACCCACACTGATCGAAATCTGACAAAAAATAAAAAACATAAGTTTTTTCATGATCGCATGGTTGTGGGGTAAATTTCAGCAGCTACTATCATTGCATTGGGAAATCATGAAAGCAAGACATCGCACGTAGAAATATAGCTTACGTAACCATAATACAGAGAAGCTTTGATTCCATGTAGATTTAAGGAAAGAAGCGGCAGGTCACCCCACAGCTAAATACATGGTGAAGTTACAGTTACAGAACGGGGAGCGGATCGCTAAATTTCATCCTCGCTCAACCAACGAAGTGTGGTGATCACAAATCGACGTCCGAAGCGCGCATTATCCATCCCCGGAGCGATTCTCGACCGTGTCTATGGTTACAAAAAGGGGGTTCTAGTGGGACTCGGGATCTATATTCTCGGTGGCTTGCTCTGCTACCTGTTGTTCAAATTGGGCGCGTTGCTCGGCACTGGCTGACTCAACTTCTGCGCGGGCCTTCTCCAACCCTTCTTAATCAGAGCTTCCTCTTTATAGGCCTCCTTTATGGCTCGCTCATACTCACGCCGCGCTTTCTGCTCTTCACGGATCTGCTCACGAATTTGTCGCTGTTCTTCACGCTCCTGCAGTTTAAGCTCCTGCAACACAACGGCCCACTTGAGTTCAGTTAGCCGAGCTTCCAGAAATTCGGGCCGTATTCTTGCATTTCGGAACGCCTCGCCATTGAGATTAACTAGATTGAAGGTGTCTTTGATCTCCTATTCCAGCGTGCCAAAGTTATCGTGCTTGCCCCGGCTCAGGATAGCATCGACACGCCCGTTAAAAGCGTCGACAACAAAGCGAACCGCTGTGCCTTTTCGTTTCGCCTCAGCATAGTCGCACTCACCAGCCAAGCCTTCGCCCACCATAACTGATAGATCTCAGCCCGTCGCTTCACCGGCATCTTTCTGATCGAAACTTTTCCGCTGGCGCGCAGGGATTTTTGCTCGGCGGGAACGGTATCGATATCGCCGAGTTCAAGAATCACCTCAAAGCGATCCGGATCATGGTAAATCAGATCCAGCTCACAACCAGAGGCCTGCACCTCATCCAGCGAACTGAACTGGTTAATCGACTCGATGTAAGCGTCTTCATCCCTCTTTAGAATCTTTCGCGCAAGTTGTCTGCTTTGGTTCGGACTAGTTCGGACTAGTAGGCAATTTCGAGGGTTGGACTGAAGCTTCACAAGTGCGTGATCTCCGTGCACTGACCACCGACTCCCAATCCAATGAAGGATTCTCAAACAACTGCCGTCGCTCCGCCTTAAGAGCATCAAAGGATATCCGAAACGGGAGCGCTGAGGACAAGGCACGAAACTGCACGTCCCAGTCGACCGGCTCGACGGCTTCCTTATGAAGCGAAAGCAATAACTCGACTTCGTTTTCGAATCGCGTCACTTCCAGCTTGGCAGATTGAAGAGCCCACTGCTTTTGATTCGCTTTGTGCTCCTGCCGGGCTTCCCGTTCCATTCGACCGATTTCTTGCTGGTGAGCCCGTGCCTAGTACTTGGTTTCACGCTCAATTTCGCGGACCATCGTTTTGACAAGACGAGAGGTGTTGTAGCGTGCCATGTCTTCAATCTAAAAAACATTGCTTACCTTGGCCAAGAAAAACCTAACGTATTAAATTATACAAAAAAAAAGCACTTACCGACAACGACTCACTCCTAATCGCAATGCCACCACATACTATGTGTGTGGTGCCTCTGGGCGCCGTCCTTTTTATAGTGTTGAAGGCTGGTTTCTGTGGCATACTCGTTTACGCCCTTAGACGTGCTTGCAAGCGCATCGGCAGTGAACTAACGTTTGACGCCGAAAAGCACTAAAGTCATCAGTCATGTAAGATCATTGCCCTCCACTCAGGGACTCTACCGCAAATTAGAATAGAGCTCTGACTTTGCTAGGAGATTTCCATGACTTGAGTTGCTTTTCGCGCCGAATGGCTTCGCTGCGTGTTTCAAACTTTTCAAAACCCAACAAAGACCACGGGCCATTGCGATGGGTGTATTTGCCCAGATGTTCTTTACCCTCAGGAGAATTGTGCTCTTCGATTCGGCGAGCAACATCATTGGTATGCCCAATATAAAGACGGCCACTTGCATTTTCTAACACGTAGACGAAATACATGTC
>NZ_JARXHW010000010.1:0-107951 GCF_031127805.1 Thalassobacterium maritimum
AACAGCAGGCCCGAACCGAGGCTAAAGCACTCGGCTACTGAAGACGCGCTCTAGTAGCGGGGGACTTTAGACCCCGTTTACGTATGAGCGGGCCGAGAGCAACAGCAGACCCAAACCGAGGCTAAAGCACTCGGCTACTGAAGACGCGCTCTAGTAGCGAGGCTCTTCAGACCCCGTTCGCGTATGAGCGGGCCGGGAGCAACAGCAGGTCCGAACCGAGACTAAGCACTCGGCTACTGAAAACGCGCTCTAGTCGCGGGGGACTTTAGACCCCGTTCGCGTATGAGCAGGTCGAGAGCTACAGCAGGCCGGAACCGAGGCTAAAGCACTCTGGCTACTGAAGCTCAATAAGTTGGCCGATACAAATTTCTAGCCTTCTGCTCCCGGTAATTGGAGGCTTCGCTGGCTTTAGCGTCGAAATCGAGTGAATTGTC
Source organism: Thalassobacterium maritimum (assembly GCF_031127805.1). Lineage (NCBI taxonomy): Bacteria > Pseudomonadati > Verrucomicrobiota > Opitutia > Puniceicoccales > Coraliomargaritaceae > Thalassobacterium > Thalassobacterium maritimum. Next base: position 435 of record NZ_JARXHW010000010.1, read on the forward strand.
GTTGGTCTCTTTCCAACGAACAGCTGCCTTGGACCAAGCTTCGGCTGCGATGTCGGAGATAATCGCAAACTGACGCTCAGAAAAGTTATCTTTGGCTGCATACACAGTCAGCTTAACCTCAGGCCCCACCTTATGCGTTTCAGTCCATAATAAATCTGGCTCGTCATGTGGTGTATCGGGCTGAAAGAAGGTGCGTACCGCCCCTTTAACTACAAGCTCCCCACGGCAAAAGCCCATTTTTTTCAAGACAAAACGGTAGTCCGCCCATAAGTGCTGCCCTGTGTCCGCACGCTCCGCTTCAACGATAAACCAATCCCGCAAATAGAGTGAGTTTTTAGTATCTTGGCGCGCCTGGAAAGACTCCGTCAAAATATTGCGCACCACCTCGGGCGAGACTTTCTGCCCCTTCAAGGCAAACAAGATGATAACAAAAGCGAAACCCAAAAATATAGGCAAATAGCGGCCCTGATCTGCAAAAGCTAATAAACCTCCTACCAGCGCGAAGAGCGAGATCCCATAAAGAAAAATCACAGTTTTCTGACGCGACAAGCCCGAGCGAATCAAGCGGTGGTGAATGTGCCCCTGGTCTGGCCGAAAAATGGGCAAGCCCTTAATACCACGACGCAGCATCGCATAAGCGACATCTGCAATCGGTAAAGCCAGTGCTAAGACTGGCGCAATCAATGCCGCCAAAATGGTGCCCTTCTCTGAATTAACTAAGGAGAGCGCCGCAATTACAAAACCAATCAAATACGCACCAGAGTCCCCCATATACACTTTCGCCGGAGGAAAGTTATGAAAGAGGAAGCCTAAAATCGCGCCCATCATGCCCAACGCGAGCACGAAAGAAATCGCAACCCCCGACTGATAAGCCAGAAAGCCCAGCAGCGCCATGAGCATCAAGCCAATGCCCCCAGCGAGACCATCGAGGCCATCAATCAGATTGATCAAATTCATGATCGTGACGACCCAAGCGACTGTGAGCGCCATACTAAAAACCCCCAACTGGAGCACAATATCAGTAAAAGGCACACCAATTCTATCAATGGAAAGCCCGCACTCATGCGCAATCATGGCGATAATCACTTGAGCCAATAACTTTACCTTGGCACCGAGGGGGCGAAAATCATCAATAAAACCAAGCAGAAACGAAGCAGCCGCACCGACAAAGATGCCGTAATGAACCAAGGTCTTATTATCCGTATGATCCAAATAAAAGAAGCAAAGGAGATAGGTGACTGCAAAGCCTGAGACAATACCGATCCCTCCAATGCGTGGGATAATACCTGTATGCGTATGGTGGTGTTGCGGCTGATTATCTCCCCCCTGCCCCAAGCCAGCGTGTAAGCATAAATGAATCACCAACCAGGAGGCCAGACAGCCGAGAAGAAGAAAAAATAGAGCAGAAAATAACACGATTTAAGAAGCTAATAGGTAGGGAGCGTAAAAGTAAGCCAAGCAAGCTTGGCCGAATACTTAAGTTATAGAGAGGAGCACAAAAATAGTAAAAAAAACATACTGGCGAACTTCTTTTCACATAAAAAGTGTGCTTACAGAATAGATCCGCACTCAATTCACTCACAAGTCATATTACATACTCATCAGCCGAAGAGTCTTGATCGAAAAGCTTAGCCCCCCCCAAAACTGCCATCACGATCGGCACCAGCTTACGCGTGCGCTGCTGCCATGTCAGTAAGGTGCCCAGACGCCCCATGGCATGCTCACGTAAGGCTTCATTGTCCTCTTGCTGTATCAAAGATTCGAGCCCCTGCAATCGCTCCGAGCCCGAACTCAAATGCGGCTCAAACTGATCTTTGATAAATCCTCGCACCAAGCGCTTCATCGAAAGTTCAGGCTGGTAGTGATCGCGACGACTGCCTGCAACATATTTAAGTTTCACCGCACCTAGCTGTCGCAGTAGCTTCACTCCCTGACTGACAGAACCCTTACTGATCTGCAGACGCTCAACAAGTTCATCGAAAGTAAGCGCTCGCGGCGAGCAATAGAGCAAACCGTAAATCTCACCAATCGAACGTGGCAGCCCAATCAAACTAGCCGCACGAACAAAGACATCGATCATCGATGCTTCCCATGCAGACAAAGCAGAGTCATTGGACGAAGAGGCGGACATGATTCAAAAAAAAGAAAAAAACGGTCAGTAGAACTAGCAAACTGGCAGCCCACCTCAGTTTGTTCAAGATTTATTGAACAAGATATATAAAGTAGCGGGGCGCTTCAGACCCCGTTCACGTATGAGCGGGCCGGGAGCAACAGCAGGTCGGAACCGAGGCTAAAGCACTCGGCTACTAAAGACGCGCTCTAGTAGCGGGGGACTTTAGACCCCGTTCGCGTATGAGCGGGCCGAGATCAACAGCAGATCGGAACCGAGGCTAAAGCACTCGGCTACTGAAGACGCGCTCTAGTAGCGGGGGACTTTAGATCCCGTTCGCGTATGAGCGGGCCGGGAGCAACAGCAGGTCGGAACCGAGGCTAAAGCACTCGGCTACTTAATGATCGCACACTATACGTGAGCTCGCATGAAGGCTTTGATCGCTTCGGGTGTGGGCTCGACGCTGTATTTGACGATCTCGCGCTGCTTTAATTCCTCCAACGAGGGATGGGTGGAATCCTCACCGATCGCGGCTTGAATGGTGTCGGGGAATTTTGCAGGATGCGCCGTCGAGAGAATGATCTCTTTGCCCTCAAAGCCTTCAGCAAAGCCGCAGGCGGTGTGCGGATCGGCGACGTATCCATACTTGGCATACACATCTTTAATGATGCGGGCAATCTGAGCGTCGTCGGTGCGGGAACTGCTAAAGCCAGCAGCATCGAACTGATCAAATACGTATTTCCCGGTCTGCTTAAAGGTCTGAATGATCTCGCGCACTTTAGCGGAATCGCGCCCTTCAGCATAATAGAGGAAGCGCTCAAAGTTGGACGCTACCTGAATATCCATCGACGGCGCCACGCTGGGTGCGACCTCATCGAGCTGATAGGTGCCGGTCTGGAAGAGGCGGTGCAAAATGTCGTTTTGATTGGTTGCCACGCGGAAGCCTTTGATCGGCACCCCCATGCGCTGCACCAGCCAGCCGGCCAGCACGTTGCCAAAGTTACCAGTGGGCACTACGAATGTGATGTCGTCGCGCACATCTGCGGGCAGACGGAAGTAAGCGGACAAATAATACACGCACTGAGCGAGAATCCGTGCAAGGTTGATCGAATTGACCGCAGACAAACCAACTTCGGCGGCGAATTCGTGGTCTTCAAAGACCGTCTTCATGGCGGTTTGCGCGTCGTCGAAGCTGCCCTTGATCGCCAACGGGAATACATTGTCGGCCCCGGTGCAGGTCATCTGACGCTCTTGCAGCGGCGAAATACGACCATCGGGATAGAGGATAAATGTGGTGACGCCCTCCTTGCCAAGCAGGCCGTGGATCGCGGCCGCGCCGGTATCGCCGGAAGTGGCGCCGAGCACGGAGATGCGATTGCCAGTGCGGGTGATCTGCGATTCGTAAAGGTTACCGAGCAGTTGCAGCGCGAAGTCTTTAAACGCGAGCGTCGGGCCGTGGAAGAGCTCGAGCACGTAGCGCTCGTCGTCAAGCTTCACAATCGGCGCGATGTCGGCATGGTCAAACCTGGTGTAGCTGCGGCGGACGACTTTTTTGAGTTCGGCGGGATCGATATCGGTGGCGAAGATACGAAAGAAAGCCTCACAGAGCTCGGCATAGCTGAGTTTCGACCACTCGCTCAAATAGGGCTTCAGATCGGGCAACTCCTCAGGCAAATAGAGCCCGCCATCGGGCGCGAGACCTTGCGCCACCGCAGTGGAAAAAGAAACGGGGGGCACTTGGCCGCGTGTGCTGGTAAATTGCATAGTTCTCAGTTTGCTGTCACAGCAATAGAGTCAACCGAGAATTACCTTGTTTTCGACACTCTTAGAAAGTCGCGGCAAAGCTATCGCGCAAAATTTGCCGCGCGGCGGGCCCTTGGGTCCACGCATCCCCATGCAGACCAAAGACTAGCACGGGCTCAAACCAGCCCTGCCCCACGGCTTGATTGATCAAACTCTCTGCCGACAGGCAGTTACGCCCCGCATAGGACTGCAGCTCGAATTGCACAGGCCCTACGCCGTGATAGGCGCGGTAAACAAGCTCGGTGCAGGCCAAGCGATCGGAGGCGGTGAAATCAAAGATAAAGTCGTAGAGCTTGCCCGCATGGCTAAGCCCGCGCTCGATCGCGGTGGCGACGTGGGCCCCGCTCAATGTGGGACGTAGCACCACTAGGCAGTCGACCTGCAAGGTATCGTCGGCAGGCCGCAAGCGCACACCATCACGCTTGGACTCTAAAAAGCGCAGCTCTGGCGCAAGACTGGGGAGCTCGCCCCCAAGCGCAGCTCGCTGCGCGCCTGTGCCGAGGTAGAACGCCGCATGCGGCCAAAAGCCTGGCAAAAAGAGATTACTGAGGGCGTCATCGTGACGCGTCACCAGCACATCGCCTGGCTGTAAAAAGCGCTCCAAACGCGCCCGCACCTCGGCATCGACTCGCTTGCCCGCACCTGCTGGCTTCACAAATGGCTGCTTGAGCTCGGCAATACTGGAGCCGCTGAGCTTAAACAGCTCAAACATCACCTTGCGATAGCCAGAGGCCCGACGGCGCAAAAAGGAGTGGATCCGGTAGCTCAGCCGCTTTTGCAGCAGGTCTTGGCGGCATATTTCCACCAGACCTTCTTCCGCCTGCAACAGATCCACCACCAGTGACAGCTCAGGATCGGCGCGCAGGGCCAAAATATCGGCACGCCGGGCCTGATAGAAACTGCTGGCATCAAAGAAGCCCCACCACCGGCGCGGCGTGGTGAGGCTTTGATAAATTTGCGTGAAGCTTTTGGCGCTCAGCTGATAGCGCGACTCCGGCTCGTCGAGCTTCTGACGCGTCACGGGCGCATTTTCGGTGAGATCGATCAAATAGCTAGCCGCACGCACCAACAAACAGGCTGCCGCATACGCGACCGCAAACTCGCGCAGATCGGTCGGCTGGCGTGGAGACCACTGCCCCGACAGCACATCGCTCAAGCACTCAAGCAGAGACGTGCGCACCGCTAAATAGCGCGCATACAGGACGCGGATGCGCTCATCCTCGTTGGGCAAAAAATAGCCGCGCGCCTCGGCGCGTGTGATGTCTTCGATACAGTCCGCTAAATTCTCTTTTCGCGGCAAGGCCGCCGCAGCGGCCAGCAATGTCGCAACATGCTTCACTTAAGTGATCGCTTCACGAGAATAAGCGCAACGGCACCGCAGCAGAGAGGCTACTGCCCCAGCCCGAAAGCAGCGTGCACGAGACGAGTGGCTTTTTCCGCATCCTCGGGATCGATCCCCACGGAGATCTTAATTTCCGAGGTGCTGATCAACTGGATGTTCACACCGCCCTTAGCCAGGGCATCGAAGAGTGTAGCGGCCACGCCGGAGTGCGAGCGCATGCCGACACCGACCACAGAAACCTTTGCAATATCGTTGGCTTCGAAGAGCTTACCAGCAGCCTCGTCCGGGAAAGATTCGACCACCGTCTTTTCAGCGCGGTAGATATCTTCGCGTGGCACGGTAAAGGTCATATTCGCCTTTCCATCGCGGCCGATGTTTTGCACGATCATATCGACGCTAATGCCGGCGGCGCCCAGCACTTGGAAGAGCTTGGCAGCAGTGCCCGGACGGTCCGGCAAATCACTGACAACGATCTTAGCTTGGTTTTTATCGAGAGCGACACCGCTCACCACGACGTCTTCCATAGAGGCGACTTCTTCTTTCACAATAGTACCCGGGTTGTTGTTAAAACTGGAGCGAACTTCAAAAACGACATTGAATTTTTGCGCGAACTCGACGGCGCGGTTCTGCATCACTTTGGAGCCAGAGCTAGCCAGCTCAAGCATCTCCTCATAGGAGATCTCATCTAGCTTCTTCGCGTCAGGCACCAAGCGCGGATCGGCGGTATAGACGCCATCCACATCAGTGCAAATTTGGCAGAGGTCGGCTTTCAACGCGGCCGCGATCGCGATCGCACTCAGGTCTGAACCACCCCGACCGAGGGTGGTGATTTGACCCTCCGCTGAGTGACCTTGAAAGCCAGCCAGAATGACGACTTTACCAGCGTCCAGCTGCTCTTTAATATCGCCACCAGAAATGCTGGTGATGCGCGCCCGCGTGTGGGAAGGGTCGGTCAGGATGCCCGCCTGGGGACCGGTGCGAGAGACCGCGGGGATGCCGAGCGCATGCAATGCCATCGCAGTCAACGCAATGGTCTCTTGCTCGCCAACGGTGAGCAACATGTCCATTTCACGCTCGTCAGGCTGGGGGTTGAGTGCTTTGGCACGACCGATCAACTCGTTCGTGACGCCCGAACGCGCGGAAACCACAACCACGACTTGGTTGCCTGCGGCGTAGGTTTCTTTGACCCGTTGCGCGACATTTTTGATCCGATCAACATCTCCGACCGAGGTGCCGCCGTATTTCTGAACGATGAGTGCCATGTTATTGAAAGCTGATGAAGCGCAAGATGCGCGTAAATAATAAATCGAAATGATTCGAGGAGAGGCGCCTACGCAATACTAGCGGGCAGAAGTTTCAAGGAAAGATTATCGGATATAAAGACATAGGTTGACGAACTGGGCAAAAGCGCGTTTAAGAACTTTTTCATGACTGTATCTGACCAAGCGGAACCGAAACCGAAATATAAACGCATCATCCTCAAACTCAGTGGGGAAGTGCTTCGAAATGCCCAAGATGGTGAACCCATCGACCCTGCGACGCTCAAAGCGATCTGCGAAGAGGTGAAAAAAGTCTACGATATCGGGGTGCAAGTTGGCCTCGTCATCGGTGGCGGTAACATCTTCCGCGGGCTCAGCGGCGCGGAAATGAAAGGCGTCGATCGCACTACAGGTGACTACATGGGCATGCTGGCCACTGTGATCAACGGCCTCGCGCTGATGGATTGCCTGGAGAAACTGGGCGTCACTGTGCGCCTGCAAAGCGCCATCCCGATGGCGAAATTGGCCGAGCCATTCATACTACGCCGTGCCACACGCCACTTAGAGCGCGGCCGCGTCGTCATTTTTGCAGGTGGCACCGGCAACCCCTACTTCTCGACCGATACCGCTGCCGCGCTACGCGCCAGCGAAACTGGCGCGAACATGCTGATGAAAGCCACCAAGGTGGACGGCATTTACAATAAAGATCCGGAGCAACATACAGACGCCGTGAAATACGATCATGTGCCCTACATCGATGCCCTGCGTGATCGCCTCAAGATTATGGACTCGACCGCATTTTCGCTTTGCATGGAAAACAAGCTTCCTATTCTCGTATTTAGCATGAAGGAGCCTGGCTCGATCTACCGCGCCGTCATGGGCGAAGAGATCGGCACCCTGGTCGACTAGACGCTGAAGAGGCAATCCGCCCCCTGACTCACTCTTCGTTTTTCACATTTAAATTTTATTATCATGCCAAAAGAAATCCTCAAATCCATGCACGCCGATATGAAAAAGGCGGTCGATCACACACTGCACGAATTCAGCAGCCTACACACTGGCAAGGCAACGCCCGCCATGCTGGACGGCGTGCGCGTCAATGCCTACGGCAGCTCGGTGACATTGAAGGAAGTCGCCGCAGTCACGACGCCCGACGCCCGCACAATTATGGTGCAACCTTGGGACAAGAGCGTGCTCAAAGATGTCGAAAAGGGCATTCAAGAAGCCAACCTCGGCCTCAATCCGATCATCGATGGTGGCATCCTACGCGTCCCGGTGCCAGAGCTCACCGGCCAACGCCGTCAGGAACTGGCAAAAACTGCTGGTGGCATGGCCGAAGATGGCCGTGTGCGCGTGCGCCAAGGCCGCCGCGATGCACTCAGCCTCTTGAAGACTGCTAAAAATGACGACGGTCTGCCCGAGGACGATTTCAAGCGCTACGAGAAAGAAGTGCAAAAAGCACACGACGACTACATCGCCGAAATCAACCAGCATTTGGCCACTAAGGAAGCCGACCTCAAGAAGGTCTAATTCAGAAGCCCGTAGACAGAGGTCAGAGGACATCACGCCCGATGCTCTGACCTCTGCGCTCAGCTTTAAGCGCTCTGGAAATGTTGAATCAAGCTAAACGCATCGTCATCAAGCTCGGCACTGGCGTGCTCACGTCCGGGATCGGCAACTTAGATACAGATCGCATCGCGACCCTTTGTGCGCAGGTAAGCACCTTGCGCCAGCGTGGCATCGAGGTGATCCTAGTCAGCTCTGGTGCAGTCGGTCTGGGCATGGGCAAACTCGCCCTGGACAAGCGCCCCAAAGACCTCGCGACGCTACAAGCCTGCGCAGCAGTCGGCCAAAGCATCTTGATCAACACCTGGCAAAAATGCTTCGACCCACATAAGCTGACAGTGGCGCAGATCTTACTGACCCGCGAAGATTTGCGCGCACGCCACCGGCACAACGCCGTCTTTAACACCATCGAGCGCCTACTGGCCAATGGAGCCGTGCCGATCGTGAACGAAAACGACACGGTCAGCGCTGCTGAGATCAAGTTTGGCGACAACGACACCCTCTCGGCACTGGTGGCCAGCGTCACGAATGCCGACATGCTCTTCATTCTGTCCAACATCCCTGGCCTGATCGACATGCAGGGCACTGGCGAAGTGGTGCCAACCGTCGCATCCATCACGCCCGAAATCGAGGCGATGGCACAGGGCACCAAACATACCACCTCGGTGGGTGGCATGATCAGCAAGCTTTCGGCCGCAAAAATTGCCCATCGCGCTGGCTGCGGCGTAATTATTGGCAGCGGCAGTGACTCCGAACTCTTCAATAAACTACTACAAGGCGAAAGCGTCGGCACCTACTTCATGCCGAGCCAGGAGCCGGTCAAATCACACAAGCGCTGGATCGCGATTCAAGACGCCACTCACGGCTCGATCACCGTGGACGCCGGCGCAGTCGCGGCGCTAATCGAACGCGGCAAAAGCCTACTGCGCGCAGGTATCGTCCGCTGCGAGGGTAACTTTGAGAGCGGAGACGTAGTGCACATCTGCGCGCCCAATGGAGCAACCATCGCACACGGAATCGTGAACTACGATATGGAACGCCTCAGCAGCGACCTTGCTGAGCTGGAAGACAACGTAGTGGTGCACCGCGACCATTTAGTGCTGCTTTAGCAATCAAGCACTACCAAGGGCCAAGGATCAAGGGCCAAGGATCAACTACCAACTCACACGCAAGCCGTCATAGGCGAGGTGTATATTCTCCGGCAGCGATGCCTCAGTCTCATCGTGATCGACCATATAGGTCATGTGTGTGAGAAAAGAAATTGGCGCATCCATTTCCTGTGCAGTTTGAGTGGCCTCGCCAATCGTCATGTGCGAAGGGTGTGGATTCGGGCGCAGACCATCGAGAATGACCACATCAGAGCCTTCAGCAATCAAGCGCGCCTCCTCTCCCACTGCTTTGCAATCGGTGTAGTAGGTGAACTGTTTTCCCGTCTCTGCCTCGGTAAATACGAGCCCCAAGACTTCGATCGCTCCATGTGGCAAGGCCACTGATTCAACAGTGCCGCCGGGAAGCTCCAGGGTTTTAGGCATGCGCTCTAACTTGAAGGCGGGATAGCCCTTGACCAATGGCTTATCTAAGATCGCATAGGGGAAGATTTGCTGAATGCGTGCCAAGCCCTCTTCGCTGCTATAGACTGGCAAGGCCTCGCCTCCATTGAGATCGCAAAAGCGGCGTAAATCATCCATCCCCAGGATGTGATCGGCGTGCCCGTGTGTCAGAATAAAAGTATCGATTTGATCCAATCCATGCTGGATGCACTGCATGCGAAACTCTGGCGCCGCATCGACTTGTATGTGGTGCCCGCCCATTTCCACGTGAATCGAGGTGCGCGTGCGCCAGTTTTTGGGATTGCTCATATCGCAGCCCTCACCTTCGGGTTGCGCAATCATAGGCACGCCCTGCGAGGTGCCCGTTCCTAAAAAAATGATCTCCATAGTAAAGGAGATGGCGTGTCCCTCCGCGGCTGGCAATCCAGCAAGCGCCATTCACGATAATTTTTCATTCGACTCGCTTATTCCGAGCGAACGACCTCGAGCAAGACAGCGCGTAAATTCTTTAATTTAACAGGCTTGGGCAAAAAGTAATTCATACCTGCCTTTCGAAAACGGCTCTCATCGGACAAAGTATTAAATGCGGTGACCGCAACGATCGGAATCTTAGTCCCAAACTCGCCAGCTTCCCCATTACGCAAGGCGATGGCCGCACTTAAGCCATCCATGATCGGCATATCAATATCCATCAAAATCAGATCATAACTCTTCGATTGGCTGACCAGATCCAAGACTTCGCGCCCGTTGGTGGCGAAACGACTCTCTTGCCCCATATGTTTCAGCACGGTCGCCATCAAGCTGCGAGCCACAGGATCATCTTCCGCGACCAGGATGGACAATTTAAAGGGTAACTGTTTAACGTATTTCGCTGCGGCTTTCTGCCCCTCATAACTAAGGCCGCCGATCGGCAACTTCTCGGACGGCGATGCCTGCATCTGCTCCATTTCAAAAGAGAACAAGGTGCTAACACCACCTTCGTTGGGATTTGGCTTAGAGATGAGAGCTCCCTTGTATTTTTCCAGTAGCATCGAAGCCACGGACCAATACACATACTCCATTTTAACGCGTGGAAGCCGTTCCCCGGTAGTCAAGCCCCCCGCAGTCACGACTTGTTCGCCTCGATCCTCAGAATACGTTTCGAGCGGATTATGAATATCCACTCGCACCTCACCATCGCTCGCTTCCCACCTAATTGTCAGCGCCTTTTTGTCGACGGGGATCTCGACCAAAGAGATCGCTTCCAACGAACCTAAGATGGTATTCTCAATGATATTGCGTAGATGATCGTAATCACCACGTAGACGAGTCGTCTTATCTTGATGATCCAGTCGTAACTTCAGACCACGTAAGCCAGCACGAAAATGAAGATGCACTGCGATTTGCTCAAACAGTTCATAAGGGCTGACCCACTCTCGATACTCCGGCAAATCATCCCACTCCGCTTTAATCTTCGAATGATTTACAAGGGTGCTAATGACAGCCAGCATATGGCGCGCACAACCTTCGATCGCGGCTAAATCCTCGTCCGCTTTCTCCTCATTCAACATTTGAACGATCCCTAAGAGACCATTCAGCGGAGTGCGTAACTCATGTGAAAGTGTAGCAAAAAGTGCGACGGAGCCCACATCTGTATTCTCATCGATCTCATCTTCGACCAGCATAGAGCTTTCTGGGCGATAAGCTTTGCGACTAAGTTCTTTAATTTGGCGCCGTTGACGAAAAACAAGCACTAGCAAGAAAGCGATAATGATACAACTGATGAGAAGAGCGAGAAATAACACTCTATCACAGCAAGAATAATAATACAGTGGGTCAAATACTTATATAATTAAAGTGGGCTTAAAAGCCGCGTTTTTTAAGGTCTTCAATTGTTTTCAGCAAAGCAGTCTGCATAGTATAGGCGGGCTCAAAGCCAAGATCCTGCCGCGCCGCCTGCAGGTCAAAGTAATGATCTTTCGCCAGCTCAACGGCGACAAAGCGCGTGATGGGAGGCTCGCCCGACTTTGCAAACAGCTTCCAGATACCTTCCGCGACGGCGCCCGCCGCATACGCGAGCTGGGCAGGCATACGTTTTGTCAGTGGCGGATGCCCCAGCCCTTCTAAGATTTGATTCAACCAAGGCCATAAGGCCACCGGCTCTCCCTGAGAAATAAAATATGCCTGGCCGGCACAATGGCCCGCATCCAAAGCGTCCAACGCGTTTAAATGTGCGGCCGCCACATCCGCCACGTAAGAAACATCTACCCGATTGGCTCCGTCGCCTACGATCTTTAAGCGCCCCGCACGCACACTCTCGATCACCCGAGGTAATAAATGCGGATCGCCCGGGCCAAAAATTAAATGCGGCCGCAAGGCCACGATCCTAAGCGTGTCGCTATTCGCCGCCAAAGCCTCCTGCTCTGCGATTGCTTTAGTATGCGCATAGTGGCACAACCAGTCACGGCCATAAGGCAATTCTTGCCCGCCGCCACGGATCGATTGCCCATTAAACACTACACTCGGGGTACTGGTATAGACGAGACGCCCCACCCCTTCTGCTTGGCATGCTGCCACGACATTGCGGGTGCCAACCACATTGGGCGTGTAGAAGCTATCCCAAGTCCCCCACACGCCAGCTTTCGCTGCGACATGAAAGACTGCATCCACTCCGACACAGGCGGCACGTACCTCTTCTGTATCCGCCAAATCACCACAGATCACTTGCACCCCCTTCGCCGCCAAAGCGGGCTGCGGAGAACGCCCCAAGGAACGCACTCGATCACCACGCGCCAACAAACGCTCGATCACGTAGCTACCGACAAATCCCCCACCTCCTGTGACTAACACTTCCATGCCAGCGAAATTATTTCAGCGCAAATTTCCGCGCAAGCGACAAACGGTGAATCTTTGCATTGTGTCGTACGTCCACTGGAAATTTGGCTTCAAAAAAGAAATCATGAATCGCGGAGGTCAGTGCATGGCTCTGTGCCAGCTGCTGCAGTGAAGCCACAAATTGCGCACGCGCCGCCTCTGAACGCGGAAAGTCCGCCGGCTCGGGCTCGATCACCATGCCAGGTCGCCCCCCTCCCAGATCAATTAAAGCAGAACGAAAAACCTGCGGGTGTGTATTAAAAATAGCTTCGCAACAATCCGTATACATCGGCCCCGCTGCGGTCAGCACGCGCTCGACCTTACGACCGCAAAACCATAAGCGCCCGGCCTCATCCAGCCAGCCCATATCCCCCATCCGGTGCCAATGCGCCGCGCCGTCGGCGATCTTGGAACTGGCATCCGCCTCTGGTAAATGGTCGTAGCCACGTGTCACCGAAGGCCCTTGCGCAATAATTTCGCCAATTGCCCCCGGCTCTAGATCTTGCACCTGATCGATAGAAACGATCGCCCCTGTAACAGGTTCGATGATACGCACAGAAACCTGCGGCAATGGACGCCCCACACAGGTGCCTTCTCCCTTTTGCGTGCGCACTGCAGTTTGCTCCAGCACCTCCGTAGCTGAAATCGAACTCACAGGTAAAGCCTCGGTCGCGCCATAGGGGGTGTGAATTTCGCCCTGCGGGATAATCGCCCGCATCTGACGCATCAGTGCGGGTGGCACCGGCGCGCCCGCCATTAAAATTCGCCGCACACTGGGCAAGCGAATCGACTCTCGCTCGCAGTAACGTGCAATTTTAGTCCAAAGCGCCGGCGAACCAAAGCTATTGGTCACCGAATTCTGCTGGATCGCGCGCACGATTTGCGCCGGGTCCACCGTGGCGGGGCGGCTGGGATTCATGTCCGGCACCACCGTGCACATGCCCAGCGCAGGGTTGAACAAGGCAAACACTGGCAGCATCGGCAGGTCCACCTCGCCCGGTTCAATTGCATACTGACGCCGAATCGCTTCCACCTGCGCCAGAAACATGCCGTGTGCGTAGCAGACCCCCTTCGCAGGGCCAGTCGATCCGGAGGTAAACAAGATCGCCGCCAGTTCCTCTTCCGCAGAGTCCACTACTTCGAAGGCGCCACGCGACTTAAAACGCCCGATCTCTTTTTCAAAGCTGCGCCCCACCCCGATCTTAATATCGACGCCCCGAAAACTGGGACGAAATAAGCGCGCAATCCAGATCGCCGGAGCAATCCCCACCAGTGCACTCGGCTTAGAATGACGCACACAGCGCAGGAATTTTTTCAAGCCCATGCCGGGATCAATCACGATGGGCACCGCCCCCATTTTAAACAAGGCAAACACAATGCGAATCAAATCCAGGCCCGGGCGCACCATCAGCAAGACCCGCGAGCCGCGCTGAATGCCTGATTCCGCGAATGAGTGCGCGGTGGCTGCAGCCTCCGCTTCCAGTTGTGCAAAACTGCGCTCTACATAACGGATCGCTCCATCAGAATCGTGCCCGACCGGTGCGCGCACCGCTGGTGCGGACGGTTGAGCCACTGCTTGTTGAGCGAGGAAATGTGCGACGTTAAATGCCATACGATCTATCTAAGAACACTCAAGGCTCACTCCGCAAGTTTCGCTTCCACCGCAGCCAAACGACGCTCCAGCTCCGAGACGCGAATCTTTAATTGCGCGTTCTCAGCTTGCAAGCGCTCCAGATCAGTCGCCGTAGTCAAATCATAGTCGACGTCCAACTGCCGAACGGCTTCTGCCTCAAAAGCCGCGTCCAAACCGCCCAGTGACAAGGTGGACGTGCGCAAAGCCTCCACACGCGGATCTGGCGCCAAGTCAGCCGCTCCCAAGGGCAAGGGCCGAACCTCCGCACACAAAAAAGCAGTCATAAAACAGGTCGAGAGAAGCATAGAAAACAAACGCATGTCGCCAAAGCTGACAGCTAGCAAACGAAAGTCCAGACCGAGAACGTAGATGACCGAGCCCCGACACCTTCTCCCGATCCAAACTTGACGCATTCCCTCCTAAATAGTGCCATGACGCATGCCAGACACAGTCGCAGTCATCGATGTAGGCAGCAACTCGATCAAGTTGCTGGTCGCCCGTGTAGGCGCGACGCCACTAAGCCTCGAAACACTCTTTAGCGAAACCATTGAGACCCGCATTAGCGCAGGCATCAGTCGCGAGCTACCCAGCTTGACGGATGAAGCCATTCAAGCCGGCGCCCAGACGATCGCGGAGCTACAAGGCATGGCCCAGAGCTATCACCCCAGTCAGACAGCTATCGTCGCCACCAGCGCGGTGCGCGATGCGATCAATGGCGATGCTTTCGTGCAAGCGGTCTACCAAGCCACGGGCTTACAAATACGCATCCTCAGCGGCACCGAGGAGGCCACCTATATCGGCCATGGCCTCAACTGCGATCCCGCCGTTGCGGGCGTGCCACGCTTCATTCAGAGTGACATCGGCGGCGGCAGCTTGGAGCTCATTCGCTTCGAACACGGGCAAATCCAGCAAGCAATCTCGCTGCAACTCGGCGCGGTGCGCCTGAGCGAGCAATTTATTAAGGACAAAGAGGCGCCCCTCTCCGCTGAGATCGAGCAAGCCATCCGTCAGCATGTGATCGAGCAGCTCACTCGCAGCGGCTTCGACTTTCAACCCCACGAGCTACCACTCATCGCGACTGGCGGAGCCTACACCGTGAGCCGTGCCGTGCTGGCCGCACAAAGCAATTGCAATATAGAGCAATCCTCCCCGCAACTCGAGCGCAGCACACTGAATCAACTCAAAAAACAACTGGCCCCACTCACACTACACCAGCGACTCAGCATCCCACACCTGCCCGCCGCACGCGCCGATATCATTCCCACCGCTCTAATCACTATCGACGCACTACTCGAAGTCGCGGGGCGCTCCAGCCTGACACATTCCTTTTACAATTTGCGCTACGGCATCGCCGCCAATCTACTCAAACTCTAAGCATGGCCAAACTTTACTTCTACTACTCCGCAATGAACGCGGGCAAGAGCACCGTGCTGCTGCAGTCGAGTCACAACTATCATGAGCGTGGCATGAAGACGCTATTGCTGACACCCCTAATCGACCAGCGCGCGGGAGTCGGCAAAATCGCCTCCCGTATCGGACTGACTAAAGACGCCACTCCCTTTAAGCCAGAAGACAACTTATTCACACTTATTCACACACTTATTCACACGCCTCACACAGCGCCCCCACTCGCCTGTGTGCTGATCGACGAGGCTCAATTTCTCACTCGTCCACAGGTCGAACAACTAGCCAAAGTCGCCGATAATCTATCCATCCCCGTGCTTTGCTATGGACTGCGCACCGACTTTCAGGGCAACCTCTTTCCCGGCAGCGCCGCCCTACTCGGCTGGGCCGATAACCTGAGCGAACTGAAGACCATCTGCCATTGCGGGCGCAAAGCCACCATGAACCTCCGCACCGACGCCGCAGGCAAGCCGATCAAAGAAGGGGAACAAGTCGAGATCGGCGGCAACGAGCGCTACGTCGCCATGTGCCGCAAGCACTTTGTCGAAGCCATGGCCTAGCCTCCGAACCGGCCGCCAATGAGGCGCGAAAAGTGAGAAGTTTTCCTTTCCACGCTTCACTCTCTACTCCCTACTGCAAGCAATGAACGAATACGAACTCCTCGACAGCGGCCACGGACGCAAACTAGAACGCTTTGGTAAGGTCACTCTTGACCGTCCCTGCGCACAAGCCGTCTGGAATCCCGCCAACCCACAGCTCTGGAAACAGGCAGACGCCTTTTTCACCCGCAAGCAGGGCCTGGAGTGGCGCGGACGCGATAAACTGCCCGACTCTTGGATCGCGGAGGTCAATGGCGTCAAAATGAAACTTTCCACCACCGACTTCGGGCACCTCGGTGTCTTTCCCGAAACGCGTGACATGTGGGACTGGATTCGCGACAGCCTCGGCAAAGAGAGCCAGCGCCGCAAAGAGCCGCTCAACTTTCTCAATCTCTTTGCCTACTCCGGAGGTGCCACACTCGCCGCAGCTCAAGGAGGTGCGCACTGCTGCCACGTGGATGCCTCCAAGGGCATGGTCGCATGGGCACGCGAAAATGCCAAACTGAACGGATTGGCCGAGCACCCAGTACGCTGGATTGTCGATGACGTGAATAAATTCCTAACCCGTGAAATTAAACGCGGACGACGCTACGACGCCATTCTGCTCGACCCGCCCTCCTTCGGGCGTGGCAAGGGCGGCGAACTGTATAAGATCGAGCACGCCCTACTAGAAACACTCAAACTGGTGCAGAAAGTCATGAGCGACAAGCCCTGCTTCGTTTACCTGACCAGCCATACACCAGGCTTCACGCCCATCGTGCTCAAAAACCTGATACAGCAGCTGCTTGGCAATGGACAACTCGACTGTGGCGAAATGCTATTAACGGGCCAAGGTAACACCTTTAGCGTACCCAGCGGCACTTGGGCTCGTTGGGAAAAATAAACCAGCGATCTAACTTAGTGATCGAAGCTAGCGATCTAACTTAGCGATCTAAGCAGCCTGACGGCGACGTAGCATCACAAAAGTCATTCCTGCAAAACCGCCGAGCAAGGCAACAGTGCCCCAAGCTGAATTAAAGTCGGGCTCAAAACCACTGACAGCTGGGCGCATGGAAGCGACCTCCACTGAGATCTCTGGAGCGGACGTTTCAGGCGCTAGTTCGCTCGCACGTAGGCTGTTTGTTTCGGAGACACGATGCACAGGCATCTCACTTGAAACCGCCGAGGATGCACTCGCACACGGCAGAACGGCGAGACACATAGCACTTGTTAGGGAGAGTATAGTTTTCATTTGGTGATTTCCTTACGTGAATAGTTGGTAGCGTGATTCCAGTAAGATTTAGCATTTAATGTGCAAATTTGGTAAAAAGCACAACATCCTTACGCCTTTCGAGCATAATAACGTAATTAGAGCATATAATTACGCCTAAAACCTGCATGAATACGTCAAATGCGCACTTTAACGGAATCAAAACCGTAGCAACACCAATCAAAGAACCTAGACCATAAGATAAAATAACGTATAAAAATCCACCTTCGATGCAATCAGCTCATGAAAGAAGAAACACTTCAAATAAAAGTAAAACCGAACGCCAAAACGAGCGCATTGGAAGCGCAAGAGGATGGCACATGGAAAGCATCCATTAAATCCCCCCCAGTGGATGGAAAGGCCAATAAAGAACTCATTGCGCTCATATCCAAAACATTCAAATGCCCCAAACGAGCCATCTCCATAAAAGTCGGCACTACAGGCCGAATGAAGCTAGTTAAAATCAAACGTAGCGAGCTAGCCTAGCAGCTTGCGAAGAGATTAATGCGCCTCAAAACGTCCGTCCGCGCGTTTAGAAATGAGACGCTTAATTTCAAGGCCCATCAAGGTCGCTGACACTTCTGCGGACGCGCGATTGAGCTGTTGTGAGATTTGATCCGGCTGACACAGTTCGCCTCCCTTAAAGCAATCCAGTATCTCTCGCTCTAAAGCACTGAGTGGCGGTCCTGGCGGGGCTGCCAGATCCAGATCTCCCAGCGGCAATTCAGCTTCCTTCGACTCCGGCCGCGCATAGCGCAGCTCTTCGAGAATGTCGTCCACAGAAGTCACCATCGTCGCACCATCGCGAATCAACTGATGACAGCCAGCACTACTGCTTTGATCGATTCGACCAGGCACCGCCATAATCTGCCTCCCTTGCTCGCCCGCGAAGCGCGCAGTGATCATACTACCGCCGGCTGCCGCACTCTCAATGACGATCACGGCCTCGCACATACCCGCCACCACACGATTACGCATAGGAAAGGTTTGCCGATCCGCGCGACGGCCAAGCGGAAATTCACTCGCGACCGCACCGGTCGCCGCGATCTGTTGATACAATTCCAAATTCTCGGGCGGATACACAATATCCAAACCGCAGCCTAGTACCGCAACTGTCGGCCCGCCCGCAGCCAACGCCCCCTCATGCGCAGCGGTGTCGGTACCACGTGCCATCCCACTCACAATACAAAAGCCCAATTGAGAGAGTTCGGCGGCAAATTTCTTAGCAATACTGTGCCCATATAGTGTCGCGCGACGTGTGCCCACAATCGCAATACAAGGGCGATCAATATTGTAGGCTCCCTTCCAATACAAACCAATCGGCGGATCATACATTTCCTGCAGCATCGGTGGGAAGCTACTATCAATCTGAGCCAGAAAGCGTATACCCGAAGCTTTCATACGCCCCACCTCCTTAGACAGATCGAAGTGCTCGGCCCAATGCGTCAGCACCGAGGCCGCCTTCTCGCCCACCCCTTTCACTTGCAGCAATTTACGTCGATCGCCCGAGAGCACTGCTACAGGATCGTGATCAAAAGCATCCAACAAACGGCGTAGCATGATTGGACCAACATGTTGCAGCCCATTCAAAATCAGAAGTGCTTGCCGAGGATTTAATGCAGTAGCCATAAATCAAGCACGTAAGACTTCAGGTAAGTAATCTAGTATCTGAGTGGTATTCACGGCAACTTGCCCCTTGTCCCGAGCCAGTCGTTGCGCAGCCAAACCGTGTAGTGTAACCCCACGCGCCACTGCTAGTGGCACAGGCACATCTCCCTGAGCCATCATACCACCAATCAAGCCAGATAGCATATCTCCACTCCCCCCACGCGAGAGCACAGCACCGCCGAGCGTACTATACATCACCGTTTCCCCATCACTTATACGTGTATTTGCCCCTTTCAACACAGTGACAACATTGTACACTTGGGAAAAACCTAACATGGCCTCGAGCGAATTATTGGGCGCCGATAATTTACCGATACGCATAAATTCCCCCATATGTGGGGTCACAACAATGCGTGCATAATCTGAGCGACGTTTTTGTACCACCTCCATCCCGCGAACGCTCAGCGCATCAGCATCTAATAAAATAGGTAAATCTACCCGCTTCACAATATGTTGGGTGATCAACTCAGTACTCCGCCCAAGTCCCATCCCGGGGCCTACAACTAAAGCGGAGGCATGATGAATACGGCTCAACAGCAGTGACATCGCACGGGGATTCAGCATTCCGTGAAAGTTCTCAGGCCAAGGAATCCATATCGCTTCAGGGACTTGGGCCGCAAATGAAGATGCAACCGAAGCAGGCGCGAATGCAGTCACTAAGCCTACGCCTGAACGTATTGCCGCCTTAACAGTCATCAACAAAGCCCCTGCCATAAAAGCCGAGCCTCCTACAATAAATAGATGCCCATAAGTTCGTTTATCCGCCGCAGCAGCTCGTAAACGACGCACGGGATCCAACACGGCATCCGTCAAAACCACCTCTTCAGTCACCACCGCCTTCCCAGCAGTGGTATCGAAAAAGCCTAAATCCACATAGCGAATACGACCACAATCGGCAATTCCCCCTAGCAGTGGACGCTTCACGACTCCAGTCGCATATGTAAAGTCAGCATCAAAACGACGTGCGCCCTCGCGAACCTCATCACCAGCTCCACTCGGTAAGTCCACGGACGCTCGCAGATCAATTCGTTCAAAAGCATTGACGGCCGCAATCAATGCCGCAACTGGCTCACGTAACGGTGGTTTAAAGGACATGCCCAACAAACCATCAAGACAGATATGAAACCCAGCATCGCCCCCGAACTTAAGCAGCATCTGTGTCAGTAACACAACGTCACTCTGCTCTGAAATAAAGTGTACCTGAACACGTCCTTTCAGCTGCTCCAAAGCACGCGCTGTAAGTGAACGCAGCTCCTCAACTCTCGTAGCCAAAACGAGATCGACCTTCGCACGTGGATAATCAGCCAGCAATTGCGCGCACGCAAGCAATGCGTCTCCGCCATTATGCCCTTTGCCCACCAATGCTAAAACACGTAAATGCTCTGGAACAGGGCGTATTTCCAAATAGTCCTCAAGTACCTGCCGAGCAATACCTTCTCCCGCACGTCGCATCGCCAACCACTCTGCCGCCTCATCAACAAGCAGCTCCCCTTCAAGAGTTTGCGCTTCTCGACAGGTGAGCACTGGGTGTGCATGTGGTTGAACGCTCATTAGTTAAATTTCAGATGAAAACTTATTATGTGACTCACAGCGTACGCACCCTAAGGATGAAATCCAAGAATACACGTTTTTTTTGTAGCGTATGAAAAACTGTGCAAAATGAAAAGCGATGAGTTTCAGAAAATTACACGCGCTGTAACTTGCGCCACAAGCGAGCACTTAGTGCCAACGAGGCTAAGCCAAGACCGATGGCCAAGCCAGACCACATCCCCTGCGCTCCCATCTCCGCAGTAAAGCCAAGCGCTGCTCCAACAGGAAGCGCCACTAACCAAAAGCAAGCAAACAGGATTGCCGTCGGCACATTCACATCTCGCATGCCACGCAGAGCGGCTCCGCTGATTACCTGCACGCCGTCTAATAACTGAAAAATCGCCACAATCGCCAAAATCGAAACAGTCACTCCCACAACTTCACGGTCCTCAGTAAAGCCAGCAGCAATCGCCTCGCCCCCAAATACATAGGCGAGCGCACAACTGAGCATGATCATCAAACCCATAGCTTGCGCGCCCATCACGATCTGTCGGCAACGTATCGCCTGCGCCGCACTCACCGCATGACTAATGCGAATAGTGACCGCCATCGACAAGCCCAGTGGGAGCATGAAAGTCGTCATCGCACAGGTCAAAGCGATCTGGTGCGCCGCCAAGGCCGCCGCGCCGAACTGCCCAATTAGAAAGGCACTCACGGTGAAGGCACCAATCTCGATCAACAATTGACCACTCAAGGGACTGGCCATCTTAGTCAGGGCGCGGCACTCCTTGGGGTCCGGTCGGCACCACCAGACACGAGGCAAGGCAGCCGCCAATCGACGCGAGTTCAACAGATAATAAAATAAGGCTCCCAATGTGATAAAGCGTGCAAGGCATGTCGCGACACCCGCGCCGGTCAAGCCCATCGCCGGCACCCCGAAGTGCCCAAAAATGAAGATCGCATTCAGCCCGATGTTCAACAGTACACCGCCCAACTGAATCCACAGGACCATCCAGGGCTCAGATTGTGCTTCCGCAAAGCTCTTGATCACCATAGTCGGCACCATTGCTAAAAAAGAAAAACCTATCCAATATAGATATGGAGGCACAATCGCCAAAACTTCCTCCGGCGGATCAAGATAGCCGAGCAATGGGATGCTCCCCGCGACCAAAGCCATCAACGCAACGGCCAAAAGCACTGAAATAATTAGGCCATTACGCAAAGCCTCCCCAGCTGCCGCTCGCTGCCCACTACCAAACCAATGCGCCACCTGAATCGAAACCGCAATCGACAGCCCGATCGCAAAGGAAAAGGGCAGGTGCAATAGAGCATTGCCAAAAGCCGCAGCCGCTAAATCAACGGTACCAACGCGTCCTACCATCAACGTGTCCGTCAAGCCCAACAACATCTGACTCAATTGGCCCGCGATCAGCGGAAGCGCGAGTAGGAAGGTCTTGCGGTTTTCTTGAAGTAAAGTCGACACGGCCTTAGTTTAAAGCCAGGCATGCCTTCAGCTCACGCACCGCTTCTGTCACCCCCACAAAGAGCGCACGACTGATAATTGTGTGACCGATATTAAGTTCGTGCAGATGCGGCAAGGTAATCACCTCGGCGATGTTGGTGTAATTGATGCCATGGCCGGCATTCACAGTCAGCCCTAAGCTGTGTGCCAGCGACGCGCCTGCGCGCAAGGTATCTAATTCACTGCGACGCCCATCGTGGTAATAGGCGTTGGCATAGGCCCCCGTGTGGAGTTCGATCCATGGACTCTTCAATTCGGCTGACATTTCAATCTGCGCAGGATCCGGGTCAATAAATAGACTAGTCACGATACCTGCCTCGGTCATGGCTGCGATGACTTCGCTCACACGTGATTTTTGGCCAACAATATCCAAGCCTCCTTCAGTGGTGACCTCCTCGCGGCTTTCTGGAACCAAGCAGACCGAGTCGGGCTTGAGCTTGAGTGCATAGTCCACCATCTCTGGCGTGCAAGCCATCTCTAAATTTAAGCGGGTCGCAATCTGCGCCCGCGCACGCGCCACATCGGAGTCCTGAACATGGCGGCGGTCTTCCCGCAGATGCATCGTGATGCCGTCCGCACCAGCCGCTTCACAAGCGAGTGCAAATGCCACGCAGTCTGGCTCCACCTCATCACCATGATCCAGTGGATGTTCACGATAGCGTGCCTGACGAACTGTCGCCACATGGTCGACATTTACACCGAGAAGAATTTTAGGAGCTTTCATATCTAAATATTCAATAAAACAAAAGTAGCCGAAGTCTTGCGACTTCGGCTACCAGAAATCAACAAAATCGTTTTACTCGCGAGAAAGCTTGCTCTCCGAAGCGATTTCAGGCCCTCCCTGCGCCAGTGCACGGCGGCGCAAACGAAGCGCATTCAAGCGAATAAAGCCGCTGGCATCGTCGGGGTTGTAATCACTGTCCACGCCTTCCATCGATGCAATGTCCTCATCATACAAGGAAAGTGGTGACTTGCGGCCCACAGTGGTGACATTGCCCTTATAAAGCTTTAGGCGCACAGTGCCAGTCACTGATTTTTGTGAATCATCGATCAGTGCCTGTAGTGCTTCACGCTCAGGTGCATACCAGAAGCCATTGTAGACCAATTCTGCGTAACGAGGAATCAAGCTATCACGCAGGTGAGCCAGCTCGCGGTCCATCGTCAATGTCTCAATGTTACGATGTGCTTGTAGCAAAATAGTGCCACCTGGAGTCTCATACACCCCACGGCTCTTCATACCCACAAAACGATTTTCAACAATGTCCACCCGGCCGACACCATGCTTGCCTGCGACTGCATTCAAGTGCTTCATCACTTGCGCGGGGTTCATGGCCACACCATCAATCGCCACACAATCACCACGCTCGAAATCGAGCTCGATGTACTGCGCCTCATCGGGTGCATCTTCAGGCGCTGTGGTCAGTTTATACATGTCCTTGTTGTCATCCGTAGTGGGATCGAACCAGGTGTCTTCCAAAATGCCAGCTTCGTAAGAAATGTGCAGCAAGTTACGATCCATCGAATACGGCTTGGAGGCGCTGGCTTCGACATCGATGTTGTTCTCACGGCAGTAGGCGATCATTTCTGTGCGCCCTGGGAAAGCCTTGCGGAAGACTTCCATACGCCAGGGGGAAATGATTTCCAACTTAGGAGCCAAAGCTGCGTATCCGAGCTCGAAGCGAACCTGATCGTTCCCCTTACCCGTCGCACCGTGTGCCACCGCGTCGGCACCTTCACGCTCAGCGATCTCAACGTGTGCCTTGGCGATCAAAGGACGTGCAATCGATGTGCCCAACATGTATTGGCCTTCGTAAATCGCATTGGCACGCATCATGGGGAAGATGAAGTCGCGGGCAAATTCCTCGACCAAATCCACCGTATAGTGTGCCGAAGCACCCGTTGCCTTCGCCTTCTCGGCAAGACCATCCAACTCTTCCTCTTGACCGACATCCGCCGCAAAAGTGATAATTTCAGCGTTATAATGCTCTTTGAGCCAGCTAACGAGGACGGAGGTGTCAAGACCACCAGAGTATGCGAGTACAATCTTCATAGTAAAAATATTAAAAACAGAACAACAGAACTGCGATTCCCACGCGTAGACGCAAGCGGAAAGCTACTTAAAGCTACTTAAAGCTAGCGAGCGAAGTCTGAAAGCCACTAGGCCAGCGCGAGCTCGACTCATGCGAAGTCGAATCGGCAGCCACCCGTAGAATTTGTGGCGTCGGCATCGGTGACATTTGCTGCACACCGGCAAGAAGTTCCGCATCATTACGAGTCGGCTGCGGGCGCTGCGCAGCCGCTAAACTGACCGAACGTAATTGCTTTTCTTCTGGAGTAAATTCTGGGCGTAAGCCCATCAAACGAAGCTGCGCTGCGATACTCGCACGCTGGTTCGTACTGCGCTGCGCCTGAGTGGAGGCATAGCGTCGTAAATCAGCGCGCCCGAGCGTATCCAGCGGATCCAGCTGTTCTGTTTCCGACAATTTATCGGAGGCGACACCTTGCTGGACAAGATTCGCAGCGTAATGTAAGCCCCCCCGAAAAGCTGGAGCCAATAAAGTGAAGCCAATCGCAAAAGAAGCCGCCAAGCCAGTGCCCAATACCCAGCGAGGCATCACTCCCTTTTCAGAGAAAGTGCTCGCTTGGTGCCGCGTTTCAAATGGCAGGGGTTGATGGGGTTGCTGGGGTTTCTGTGATTGTTGTGGCTGCTGTAATTGCGCAGAGTACGTTGAGCCTCGAGTCGAAGCTCGCGCGGAGCGCTCGGAACTGCGCGCTCCAGAGCGACGCGAACTAGAGCGTCCTGAGCCTGAGCTGACTGAGCCTGAACGACGCGGACTCAAACCCTTCGATTTCGAAACACTCGCATTCGACCGGCGTGATAGAATCGTCGATTCAATGTTTTTAGCGCTTGGATTCAGCGCCAAGCGCATCGCCTGATGCAAGCGACAACGCTTTTGAAACGCCGCTTTGCGCTGGGGATTAACCAGCAATTCAGCCTTCAAATCCGCAAGGCCGCGCTCGGAAATCTCTTTATCTAAATATAGATTAACTAGCTCTGTGAATTTTTCTTCGCTCATGCAAAATCGTCGCCCATCAGATCGCGCAGACTGTCCCGCGCACGGGCAATCCGACTCTTCACTGTGCCCACACTGATTTCTAATTGCTGCGCAATTTCATCATAGGACAGGTTCTTAACATTACGTAGAATCAAAACCTCTTTATGCTTGTCATTCAAGCCCTGCATACATTCAGAGACACGGTCGACAAACTCTTGTGTGACGGCAGCTTCCGAAGGGTCTTCCCCATCACATGGCATCACATTTTCCAACGTCATCGTGCTATCATCCGTCAACGGCTGATCAATCGAGATTGACTGGTCGCGCTTACGGCGAAACCAGTACCAGTAACGATTGTGCGCGAGATTCGTTGCAATTTGATACAACCACGTTGAAAAAGAGGCATCACCTCGAAAGTTCTCTAAGCCACGGTGTGCACGAATGAAAGCATCTTGCGTGACCTCCTCCGCATCCTGCTTATTCTTTAGCAGTTGCGACACACGCGCAAAAATCCGATCGTAATAACGAGTGACCATATCATTATAGGCGGCCGTGTCGCCCGCCTTAATGCGCTCAATCAGCAAATCATCAGGATTCATCGTTTCGGTTTTAGCACTCATAGTTGTGTTCATGGAAGGTAGATCGTTAAAAGCTTAGATTTGTTCCAATAAACTTCGTTCAATTTAAAATATAAAAAAGTTTATTCCTTTCCTTGACAAGATGCAAGTGCAGCCTTTTTATCCCGCGCTTTCGTGTAGGGGTCGTTAGCTCAATCGGTAGAGCAGTTGACTTTTAATCAATTGGTTCGGGGTTCAAGTCCCCGACGGCCTACCACGAAAAAAGCCCGCCAGTTCCGACTCGCGGGCTTTTTTGTGTTTTTTTTGTGCCTTGTAATAATTTGAATATGAAAATCCTGCACACAGCTGATTGGCACTTGGGCCAAAACTTCTTCGAACGTGATCGTTTAGAAGAGCAAAGCGCATTTCTCGACTTTCTACTCCAGCAGATCGAGATCCACGCCGTCGATCTATTGATTATTGCAGGCGATTTATTTGATACCGCCAACCCGCCTCGCGCAGCAGAGCAGCTCTATTTTGATTTCATCACACGCCTCCACGCCCTCAAGCACTGCGAAGCAGTCATCATAGGCGGCAACCACGACTCCGCCCCCCACCTCGATGCCCCTCGCACCGTTTTATCCAAGCTCAATATACATGTGATTGGCAGCCTGCCCGAAGCGCTCGACGACGCAGTTTTAAGCTTTGAACGGGGAGGCCACCGGCTCCGCATCGCAGCCGTGCCTTTTCTACGCGATCGCGACGTGCGCCGCGCGATCGAAGGCGAAAGTTTCGATGAAATGGAAGCACGCACCAAAGCGGGCATCCTACGCACATACCAAGACTTGGCGACGCAGATAGAAGGCACGCGCCAGCCCGGCGAAGTGCTGCTAGCCACAGGCCATTTGACCGCAGTTGGCGGCCGTGTCTCCGACAGTGAACGCTCCATACATATCGGCAATCTCGGTAGTATTCGCGCCGAGCAATTCCCGAGCCTCTTTGATTATGTCGCACTGGGCCACCTGCACGAGCCACAGGCCGTCGGGAACTGCGAGCATATACGTTACTCGGGCAGCCCGATTCCGCTCAGTTTCTCTGAGTCGGCCCACAAAGAAATCCGGCTGCTCACGCTGCAAGACGACCAAAGCCTCAGCCAGCAAGGCATTCCGGTGCCCCTAGCCCGACGTCTACTGCGTATGGAAGGCAGCGCCGACACGGTTCTGCGTGCCATCGATGAATTGATCATCAGCGGCGACGAACTCGCCCCATGGATCGAAGTCAGCCTAACTGAAGGCGACATTAGCCCACTGATCAACGACCAGATACGTGCCGCCGCAGCTGATAAGCAGGCCGTGGTGCTCAAAGTCGGCCGTAAGCTCCGCGCCTCACCAATGGCCCCCCACCCCGAGCAAGCCAACAAGGCAATCAGCGAGTGGGAGCCGCTCGCGGTGTTTGAAAAGCGAATCGAAGATTATGCGGGCGACCTCAACAGCGACACACTCAAGCAGTGCTTCAACCATGTGCTCAATGCGGTGCAGGAAGAGGACGTATAATGAAAATCTTAAAAATCAGCTTTCAAAACCTGAATTCGCTCGCAGGCGAACACTCTATCGACCTCGAAAACGGCCTGCTGGGCGAAGCGGGCATCTTCTCGATCACCGGCCCCACTGGCGCAGGTAAAAGCACTCTGCTCGACGCCATCACACTCGCTCTTTTCGGCAAAGCTGCCCGCTACGAAAAAGAAGCCAACCCGGGAGAAATGATGACTCGTGGCACTGGCGAATGCGCCGCTGAAGTCTTATTCGAATGCAGCAAAGGCCGCTACTGCGCGAAATGGACCCGTGCGCGCTCTCGCAAGAAGCCTGACGGCAAATTACAGAACTCTAAGCGTGAAGTGTCTAGGGCCGACACGGGCGAAATCATCGCGGAGAAACTAAGAGAAGCCGACCAAATGATCGAATCCCTAACCGGACTCGATTACCACCGTTTTTTACGCTCGGTGCTACTCGCCCAAGGTCGCTTTAAGGAATTTCTAGATGCAGATGACAACGAACGTGGCGAGCTACTGGAAAAAATCACCGGCACTGAAATTTACTCACGCATCAGTCAAAAAGCCTACGAGATCGAACGCCAACACGACAGCACTCTACAAGCCGCCAAACAAAAACTAGGCGGCGTCGAATTGATGAGCGATACGCAGATACACGAGCTGCAACAAGAGCAGACAGCCAAGAGCAAAGAAGTCCGCGCGATCAAACTCAAACAACAAAGCTTACAAACAAAAATACAAGGTTTCGAAACCCATCGTCACCTACAGGCCACCCTCAAACAGTCACAGCAAGAACTGCTGCAATGGCAAAAATCCGAGCAAGCATTTGCCCCCTCAGCCAAGCAGCTGAAACAGCACCTAGCCACCCAACCATGGCAAACAGAACTGATCGAGATCCATGCCAAACAAAAACAACAACAGGCACTCAATCAGGCAATTGAAGAGCTGACAAGAAGCGCGCAGGCCCAGCAAAGGAGCGCCGCACAACATCTGCTCGCAACGCAGCAATACGTGCACACCGCAGTGCAAGAACAAACGCGGACGATCCAAAGTATCGAAACCGCTCAGCTGAAAGTCGGCGCAGCCGAACAAGAGCTCAGTCACTGGCTCCGTAGCAACGCCTCCACACGCGCGATCGAGAGCGAACTGTCCCCGCTGCGCACACTGGGCGAAGCGGCCCGCCTGGCTGATCGCACACAACAGCGCACCCATGCCGAGCTCAACACATTGCGCCAAGAACAATTGGCCAACCAGCAAGCACTCGCCGAGAAAAAGGCGGCCATCGAAGCTTCCCAACGAACACTCAGCCGCGCCACCGAGACAGTCGACGGCGCAGCCACGAGGCTCGCACAAGCGGCCGAAGGAAAGTCTATCGACGAATGGGCACAAGCCGCCAAAGCACAGGCACTCGCCGATGAGGCTGCGCAAGCTCTGAACCTGCAACGCATGCATTGGGCTCAGGCGCAAGCCAGCCACCAATCACGCAACAAGCAACGCCCGCAACTCGTCGAACAAGTCGCCCGCGCCAAGAAAACTCGCGATAGCCATGCAGCCACCGTCACCAAGGAACAGGCCACCTTAGAAGACAAACAAAAGATCTACGATCAAGCCCGGCTCATTGCCAAACTGGAAACACACCGCGCAGAGCTTCAGCCAGACCAAGCATGCCCACTGTGCGGCTCCCTACAGCACCCCTACGCCGAGCATGTGGAATCAAATGTCGACCAAGACCAGCAAGCCGTCGCCACGCAGAAGCAAGTGCTCGCCGCAGCTGAAAAAACATATCAAGAAGCAAACATCGCATTTAACCGTTTAGACGAAAAGTTACACGCACTCGACCAGAGCATTGCCTTAGCCCAGCAAGAGCTAGAGCAACAAAGCGAGCGCCTCCGCAGCCAAGCCCAAACCGCTGGCTACAGCCAAGCTCTGGAACAAGAGGATTGCTTTACACAATGGTTAGAATCGTGCCAGCAACAGCGCCACGCCACCGATGCTAAGCTCACACAGATACAAAAACTCGATCGCGCTCATCAACAGGCCAAAGAAGATTTAAAAACACTCGAATCCGAACATCGCGTATCCATCAATCAGCTACATAATTTAGAACAAAAGAAGACCGACTTCGACCACAAGCAGCAGGCCCTCAAAGAAGAGCATAGCAACTCACAAAAGGAGATCGCTAAGCAACTAGCCGCCTTCAACCAAAAGCTGGGCACACACTTAAGCCCAGCCCAATCTGCGACCGAGACACAATCCCACACTCAAGCTCTGGAACAAAAGCTAAAGACCTACCAGCAACAAGTCGAGGCGCAGGCACAGCAATCCCTAAAGCTCAAGGAGCTCAGCGCCGAACTCAAAGAACACCAGCAAGCACACAGCCGCCTAGGCGAAGAGCTCGCCTATTGGCAAAGTAAACTTGGAACCGCCCCGGTAGAGCCCAAAGCAAAAATTTCGATCGCCACCAGTGAAGCGCAACGTCGCAATGAGTGCCAGGCCGCGCTCGATTCCGCACAGCAAGCAGCGCAAGCACTCGAACACAAACGCCAGGACCTCGCGGCCAACAAACGAGCCCTCCAAAGCGCCATCGAGACCTTGCAAGAGCAGCTCACGAGCACTGAATTTGGATCGATTGAAGCACTCAAATCCGCGCGCTTGAGCGAGTCACAATTTGCAGAATTAACAGCCGCCAAAGATCGGCTTAAAAGTCAGCACGACCAAATACTTGGACGCATCGAACAGACACAAAAGGAACTGCATACATTTACCGACGCGGCAGCCCTCAGCCCCGAAGCCGAAGCAACACTTAAAAAGGAACACAGCGCCCACGACGAGGAAATGAGCTCACACAACAAGCGCCTCGGCGAGATCACACTGCTCTTAGAACAAGATGCCAAAGCTCGCGCCTCACAGGCGGAACTGATCGTCCAGATTGAAAAGATCGCTCAAGAAGCACGTCCTTGGATTGAACTCAACGCACTCATCGGCTCCGCAAATGGAGACAAATTTTCAAAGTTCGCTCAGGGCCTGACTCTGGCCCAATTACTTGATTTGGCCAATCAACACTTAATCAAACTCAACGATCGCTATCATATTCAACGCACGCAGGCATCCGACCTAAGTCTGGAGATTGTCGACCGTTACCAAGCCGATGCCATCCGCCCCACCCGCAGCCTTTCCGGCGGTGAGTCCTTTTTGGTCAGCCTAGCCCTCGCGCTGGGGCTCTCCGATCTCGCCGGCAGTGACACCCGCATCGAAAGTCTCTTTATCGACGAAGGCTTCGGCACCCTCGATACCGACACTCTCGACATCGCACTGGCCGCACTCGAGAACTTGCGTATGTCCAACCGCACCATCGGTATCATTTCCCACGTCGAAGCCCTCAAACATCGCATCAGCGCACAGATCCGAATCTCCAAATCCAGCAGCGGCCACGGCACAGTAGAAATCATCTGCAGCTGCTAAGCTTAAATCATCACTTAGTAGAGCGAATGCACTCCACACAAATAGTCTTAATTTAAAAGCGTTAAACGCCCCGACCATTCTTTGTTATTACCCATATAATCGAGCAAATAGCTGAGGCTACGTTTCACCACATCGTATTCGGAAGCTTTACTTTGATACAGGGTAAGCGCCTCTTGGTTCATCACATCGATTTTCTGCTGGGGATTGAGATCTGCAGGAAAAGTGGACACCGTAACACGAACAAATGAAGACCAGCCCGTTTCCTCATTGACTCGATCTACTGGCTGATAAGCAGCTACGTAATAAGGGTTAAAGACCAAAACTCGGTGATCTTCCTGTATATTGGTCAACTCCTGAAAACTAATAATCTCAAAGCCCTTGGTTTCGAGCTTCCGCTCGATCACAGCTTGGATCTCTGCGGCATGGGGCGCTGGCGAAGTCCAGTAAAGTGCTCCGTCATCCCTGAGCTTATGGGCCAATGCATCCATTGCTTGCGAGCCTTGATTCAAACGCAGCGGAGGGAATACATAAACTTGCGGCGGCAAGTGATCTTTATCCAAGGCATAAACGGCCTTAGCATTGATTAGGGCATCCCACTGAGAGAGATTCAGCTTAGCACTCGCAGGCTCCGCCTCGGGCGTAGTCGAGCAGCCTAAAAAAAAGGCACTTACGAACGCGAAGGATATGAAAAGAAAACGCATAATTAAAAAGCTGTCTGCAATTAAAAATAGAATCACAAGGATGGATCCACTAAAAAGAAAAAAAGCCGCCAACATTGTTGGCGGCTTTGAATCAATCTATTCCAAAAATCGGACTACCATTGAACCCCAACACCGGCTTTAACCACAGACTCTTCCAAGTCTGTGGTCGAAGCTGCACCGAAGTTGACTTGCCAGTTCTCATTGATACGACGCGAGTAGTTGATGGACATGCCAGTTTCCCCGTCGAAATGAGCAGCCGCAACATCCAATGCATTCGTCATACCTGGTAGCACTGTTGTGTGCTGTAGAGCGGCAACCATTGCAATGCCACGGCGATTTTGATCAATATCTCTGCGATTGCTGTCAATTCTTGAACTATTATTAGCAATAGCACCTGAGTTCGCTGCGATCGCAGTGGAATTCACGGCGATTTCAGCAGCGTTTACACCAATCGCGTTGGCATTGATAACGATATCGGCAGCGTTCGCTGCAATATCGACATCGTTCGAAGTAATCGCAGCAGTGTTCGCTGCAATATCGACATCGTTCGAAGTAATCGCAGCAGTGTTCGCTGCGATATCGCCATCGTTCGAAGTAATCGCAGCAGTGTTCGCTGCGATATCGCCATCGTTCGAAGTAATCGCAGCAGTGTTTGCTGCGATGTCACCATCGTTCGAAGTAATCGCTGCAGTGTTCGCTGCGATATCGACATCGTTCGAGGTAATCGCGGCAGTGTTCGCTGCGATGTCCCCATCGTTCGAAGTAATCGCAGCAGTGTTCGCTGCGATATCGCCATCGTTTGCTGCAATCGCGGCAGCGTTCACTGATACTCCGCTCGTATTGGCGTTGATTTCGAGGGCTTCTCCAAAGTCGTATGAGCCATCTGCTGCCTGAGCTAAGCTAGCGATGAGACTGCCTGCGACTAAAGTTCCAATAATTTTCTTATTCATAATTCTGTAATAACTTCTACTTATTTGTTAACGTAATATTCTAAAATCAGATAGCTGCGGACACGACTAAACATGCCACAGATACTGACATCATGGTTATAATTGAATACAAGCAGCGACAAAGCTGCTAAAAACCTAAGCGCGACGGCGGGTAAAAACAGAGCAAGCACCCAGCGCAAAGAGTCCAAGCACCAAGCTAGAGGAGCTCAGTTCTGGAACAGCGACAGAATCTTGCAGCACACCAGCAGATGGATTAAGATCTGGCGCGACTCCAGTTCCCCAGTAAAGCCCGAGCTCACCAGTGATCGCACTGGGATCAAATAGCCCGACCCCAGCAAATGAAAGTGTTGTATCCGAACCGAATGACATGCCTGTAGTTAAACTCATGTCAAAAGGCATAATGGCGACGGTACCACCAGTTGGAAGATAATCAATCGTCTCAACATTCCCGGAAAGATCCGCAGCGCCGAGTGTGGTTGCAGCTCCATCAGGTGTAAGCACTGCCACAATGCCAGTGGAGCTGAAGAAGCTAGAAGTGCCCCCAGTATCCGCCAAGAAGAGTGCAAAGTCATTAACAGGCGTAGTGCCCGCCAACTCAGATACACCTGATATTGTGATAGTTAAAACGTCAGAAGTGAACTCATCGATCACAAAGGATAAGTTCGCACTAGCCGAAGAGACTGCGAGCAATGAGCCAACAGCGAATGCGGTATATTTTTTATGTAGTAAGAAGGACTTCATCTTAGATATTATTATAATTGGTAGAATTAGAACCAACAGCGGCTCTAGATATAATTTAATACCAATATGACACAAGGGTGGCAAGTAACAAATAAAGGATACACCCTAGTCACTAGATAATAGACCCCATCTAACGTAAAAACAAAGCAAATGCACCCTAGCTAACAAAACCACTCCCCGTATTGACCAAGGCGTAAGCGATTCGTGCGAGTCTGCCTCACCTCGGCCCTACGATCAACTGCACGCGCTTGTCAGAGCTAAAATATGTATTCGCAAAGCGAGCGAGTGCGGCGGCATCCACTTGATCCAGCTGGCTGGCGTGCTCAGCATCATCGTCGATAGGCAGACCATAAGTGACCTGAATCGCAGCATGCATGGCGCGTGCGCCGATGGTTTGCTTCCCCATTGGACGAGCAGCTTTCAGGCGTGTGCGACAGCGAGCGAGTTCGTCTTCTGTCACCTCTCCGGCGGCCACACGCGCGATCTCAATATCCATTTCGCGCACGACGGCCTCCGCTTGCTCAGGTTGAGTGCCGGCATAGAAAACAAACATCCCGGTCTGCAAACCAATCACCCGCGTGGTGCCTACATAGTAAGCCATACCCTGATCTTCGCGCACGCGTTCAAAAAGACGGCTAGACATGCCGCTAAAGAGTTCGTTGAGCACTTCGGCGACAATGTACTCGTTGGACTGAATGCCTGTATCCGGATAGGCTTGTAATACGACGGCTTGCTCGCGCTCCATCGTTTCATGCCCGACGTAAGCTACAGTTTCCACTGACGCAGGCGCTAGGTTTGGCTCAAAGGCGTCTGCAGACAATTGTGTTTCAAGCAAGGGGCGCAGGCGCTCCACCAGCGCGGATGACTGGAAGTCCCCCGTAACCGAGAGAACAAGATTACCCGCTCGGACTAAGCTACGATAGTGGGCCGCAATATCTTCGACAGTGAGCGCTTTAAGGTCGGCCACACGTCCATCCGATCCCACAGCAAAGGGGTGATCTCCGAAGAAACGTTCGCGTAACTTGCGAAAGCCATAATCGAGAATTTCATCGTCGTCCTCTAACAGACTAGCGATTTGTGCCTCACGTTCGGTTTCGAAAGTAGCGGGATTAAAAACCGGCGCCGTAAGCGCATCGCTCAAAAGCTCGAGCGCGACATCGAGATCGGCAGGCAACACTTCGATCGCAAAACTTATGGTATTGTTACCACCTGTTGCCGAGAAGCTCCCCCCAATGCTCTCGATTAATTCAGCAATTGCAGATGCGCTGCGGCGCTCGGTGTCTTTAGTCAACAGCTCTGCCAGCAAGGAGGAGATCCCACGCTGATTTACAGCTTCGTAGAGAGGCCCCCCTTGCAACACGCAACGGAGGTGCACTTTCGGCAAGCGACTATCTGGCTGTAGCAGTAGCCGTGCACCACTGGACATTACTATTTGCTCAAAAGGTTCTAAGGCCAACTTTTCTTCCAAGGCCGCGGTCGAATCAATGATTTGTGGCGCGGGCCCGAGCGTGACCGCGGACATACTTTCGTCCACTAAGTAGCGCTGAGCGGCCGCTTGCAAATCCCCCGGCTTCACTGCTTGCAATCTTTTCAAATAACGACGGCCATAATAAATATCCCCGATCACCACCTCACCTAAGCCTAGGCGCGAAGCCTGACCACTCATCGTCTTGCGACCGTTGATTTCAGAAGTGAGCGCTTGGCGGCGTGCTTTTTCCACCACCGATTCGGGCAGGCCTTGCGCTTCAACCTCAGCCAACAAATCAAGAATGGCCTGCTCGACCTCACGACTCTTCTCAGCATCACACACATAAGAAATCCAGAAGAGACCACTGCCGCCGGGGTTCCAATTACGACAATCGATATAATTCACTAGTTTACGTTGGTTGCGCAAGCGCTCCCACAGCAAAGAACTCTCACCGCCGCCCAAGGCATGTGCCAGCGCATCCAAGCAAGGCGAATCGGGATGGCTCATGTGCGGCACCTTGAACCCGAGACCTCCACGAAAGATGTTATACTCCCCGACGATATCTTCCCGCCTCGCAGCGAGTTGCACCGGTTCCTCTTCGATCCGCACTGGCGCTAAACGTCCACGTTGCACGGCTCCAAATTGCTTTTCAACTTCTGCCAAACATTCTTCGGGCGCCACCGCTCCCACCACGGAGACCACCATGTTGTTGGGCACGTAGCGGGCATGATAATAGGCGCGCAACTCCTCCGCAGTGACCTGCTCATAGAGGGCTCGGTGCCCAATGACTGGCTCCCGATAAGGATGGCGCTGAAAGGCGGTGCGAAAGAGTGCCTGACTAAGCTGACGGTCGGGATCATCCAGCCCCATATCGATCTCCCGCAGAATGACCGAACGCTCACGCTCCACCTCCTGCGTAGGCAGGGTCGAGTGCAAAACGATATCAGAAAGCACGTCCACGACTTGATGAAAAGCAGCCGAAGGCGCATCGATATAATAAACCGTACGGTCGAACGTGGTGTAGGCATTAATCGAACCGCCGATGGCATGCACTTCGCGACTGATCGATTTACCATCACGGCGTGAAGTCCCCTTAAAGAGCATATGCTCTAAATAGTGTGAGAGCCCCGAACCAATATATGCGTCCTCGTGTATGCTGCCCGTTTTGACCCAAACCTGGACAGAGACCACTTCGCTGGAAAAATCCGGGCGATGCACCAAGGTCAGCCCATTGGGCAAGACATGCCGTTCCACAGGCGCCTTGAATAGACGCTCGATGAGCTCATGAGATTGTGTGGCAGAGAACTGATTGGGGCTGATTTCCATAAAAAAGTGGAATTAGAACACAGTGAGCGACAATTTCGATCATAAGTTTGCAGTTGCAGCCTAGGGGCTACCCCTCAATGTTAAAAAGTAACAACTCTAATCATTTGTTAGAATCTTGTTTAAGCCCCTGATAACAAGCTCACTAGGTGCTTTGACAGTTGATTCACAAAGCAAGCTCCGCATATTCGTCTCAAGATGTTTTCTCTCTCTAAATCTAAGCGTTCCAAAAAGAAGGACTTAAAAGATCCCCAAGAGGCAATAGCGCCCATTCAACAACCGCCCCCGCCACCGGCTCGCCAAACGACCCGTAAATTAAGTTTAAAAACGGCCATCGCAGCCGCCACTCGCCGTGAAGGCGCAGAAGTGACGCCCTTGTTGAGCCCGATCGACGAGTTCCCTTCGGTCAAAACGAAATCTGGCAAGCAGCAGGAAATGGAGGCGCACTTACTTGAGTTGCAAGCCGAGATTATCGTGCGTGAAGACCAGGTATCACAACGCGAGAAACGCGTCGAAGCGCATGAACTGGAGCTCAATGAGCGCGAAGCTCTACTACAAGCACACAAGAGTTTGCTAGAGAGTCAACGCAGTGCGCCCAACGAGAGCGCAGACAATTCAAACGGAG
Source organism: Thalassobacterium maritimum (assembly GCF_031127805.1). Classification (NCBI taxonomy): domain Bacteria; kingdom Pseudomonadati; phylum Verrucomicrobiota; class Opitutia; order Puniceicoccales; family Coraliomargaritaceae; genus Thalassobacterium; species Thalassobacterium maritimum. Next base: position 36,955 of record NZ_JARXHW010000010.1, read on the forward strand.
ACCTCAGTAAAGAAGCCAAAGCACTCAAAGCACTCCAGCGTGAATTAGAAACTCAAGAAGCCTCACTCAAAGAAGCGCGTCGCTTACTACAAGAGCGCGAAGCATTCATCGAACAATGCGAAAACGAGCTCGTCGAGAAGTCGATGCTCTTAACCGAACGAGAGGCGCAAGTCGAGCAGGACGAAGAAGATAAACTAGGCTCGACGGCTTCCTAAGTTTGCGAGCGACATGCACTCACTTTTAATAGCTTAAAGTAAGGCTAAAGTGCGTGCGCGAGTTATCTCCAGTGTCACTACTGCCACTATCGCGCAGTTGGACGCCATGCGTGACTTGAGCACTCAAATAGCGGCCCATTTGGTAATTCAAGCCAAGCCCCACACTCATTAGGTCGAATGGCTCCTCTCCTGTTAATTTATCTTGATTCCATGTCTCCGCGTAATCTTGAAATATAAAGCAACGCAGCTGCCCGGGGTAGCTACGCCCCAACAAGTTCACCTTCGTTTCCACGGCAGGCAGCTGTAGTTCCTGACTCAAGAGGAATCCATGATCACCAATGGCTTCCCCTTCCTCGTAGCCGCGCACAGTGGCACTCCCTCCGGCGCTGAATTGCTCACTCCCCATCAAATTCCCTGAGGCGATTTGTAAATCAGCCTGCAGCGTCCAATTCCACCCCTCAAAAGCACCGCCTAAGCGTGTGTCCCGAAACAAGCTCACCTTGCCATAGACATAATCGGCTTCTGCAAAAGCACGTGTGCCGGAAAAGTCCTCATTGGTATTATGATCCGATAAATTCCCGGGTGAATACACCGCTGTGATCGTTCCACGCGTATAGCCCCAGTCATCGATGAAAGTTCCCCGATACTGCAAGCGACCTTGCACCACATGCGTGAGATTATCGGAAATCGCAACCACAAAGGGCGGGATGGCATAGTCCAAATTATTGTCACTAGCTTTAAAGTCGAAGCCTAGCTGCCAAGAATGCTGATAGCGTTGACCGACTGGATCTAATTCATAATCAAAGTTCAAGCCCAGTTGATAGCTTTCGCCTTCCTGACTCAATGGCGGATTCACTTTGGCATTGGTCCAAGACTGCGAACCAAATACCGTAAAATCTCCCTTCAAGCCGATCGGCACCGTATAGCTCCCCCAAAGGGAACGCGAATGATCGGCCCCGGGATCACTACTCCATTGCAAACTGACCTGATGGTCCAAGCCCCAAAGGTTCCCGTAATTCAGACCTGCTGTGAGACGCATCTCCTCAGTCGACTGCGTTCCGGTATTATTGATCCCAGTAAAAACTTTCCATGGCTTTTGCTCTCGAGTCACAATCACGATATCACTCGTGCCTGGCTCGCTGCCCCGCACGACCTTGACTGTGGCCGCGCGGTAATCACTGCGGTTAATTTGAGCGATCCTCGGAACCAATGCATTGCGGTCAATCGTCTCCCCTTCTAAAAATCCAAACTTGTTCAAATAACTCTCCTCTGAGAAATATTGATTTCCCTCGATCCGTATATCGCCGATCCGACTTTCCTGCACCACCAAACGCACACGCCCTTCAGTGATGTCTTGCTCAGGCAAATACACCAGTGAGTATGGTTTGCCAGCAAGTGTCATCATATTACGAGTGCCCGATTCGAGGCGTTTCAGTGACTCTCTCGAAATCGGATATCCAAGAAAGCATTCTGCCCACATCTCAAAATCTTTTCCATTGAGTGCATTTGGCAAATCACGTCGCACTAAGCCTTGATGATCACCTTCGATTGGCCGGATCGACTCAACTGGAACAACATCCAACTGCAACAAAGCTTCAACCAAAACAACCTCATCTTCAGCAGCACCTAAATTGATAGGCTCTGACGGCAAACTCAACTCTGATTCATCCACAGCTGGCGCGAGTTCTTGAGCTGATAACGCAGACACACACAGCACTGAAATCATATTGAGAAATTTATACAGTTTTTGATTCATATCCTAATTTTCCATTTCATGAATGTACGCTCCGCTGGCCATTCCCATGAACCCCATTTTAAACACGAGATCATCCACCATCATCTCCGTTTGATTTGTTTGATAACCAAGAAGATCATATTCCTTCTCCAGTGCCAGACTCCGATTCTTGGCATTGTTGACCATGTTGTTGTAAACAGTTTCATCGGCAGCCATCTCTCCGATCATGATCGCTCGTGAGACCCCCACGGCTATCCCAAAGCCGATACCGCCTCCAGCTCCAGCTGCCGCAGCACCATAGACTGAGGTCAAAGCAGCTGTACCAGAATAATTAACGAAAATTTTCCCCAGTAATGCCACTGTCGTCGCAGCGGCTGCTGCCCCCGCGCCTGCACCGGCTCCTGCTCCAACCAATGCCCCTCCAGCACCGATTCGTTTATCAACAAACAAGTTCACCTTATCCTCCAGAACTTCAGCGATCGAGTCTTCCATAATCGACTCATAGGGAACATCCCCAGCAAAGAGTGTATTCGCCATACGGTCACCTTGCCCCCCGGCATCGAGCACTAACTTTCGCGCAGCAATGGAGACATTTGACTGCACAAACTTGTTCTCCAACTCCAATGCGGCAAGCGTCCCTTTCAAAACACTCAGCGCAGAGCTCAAGCTAACCGTGGTACCAGTATCCATATCCTCCTTAATTTGATAAAAAGAAGCCTTTAACTCAGCGTCATCAATTTCACCACTAGCAAAGAAATTTGAAAGCGTATTCACCGTCTTATCGAGTCCGGTGCCATCATTCACATCCATCACCGCCTCACTATAGACCGTTTGTAATCGAGCAATTTCATCAACCACCATGGAAGTCGTCGCTCGGTTCGTTTTCAAGATCTCATTCCTCCAGGCCAATTCCTTAGTCTCAACTGAATTTCGATTCTCCCAAGCATACATTTTAGATTCCATCTTCAGCGCCAACGCCTGCTTAGTCGCATCCACATAAGACTCCAATTTAGTTTTGAATACCTTTGCAGCATCTGTTCGAGCTTCGGCCTCTCCAGTCATCAAAGCTTTCGAATAACGCTCCATCATAAGCATCAACAATTCTTGTTTTTTGAGGTTCGTTCTTAAATCCGAATAATAGATCTCAACATACTGATCGAGTGGCAGATTCACCTCGCCCACCATTTTTTGTGCTTCTCTTCTAAAAAACTCATAGTCGATCTCTCCAAATCCATCGGGTGACCATTTAAGTATTTCAAAGATAGCTGGCAGTGATTCTCGTGTGAATCCCAATGGTGGTGCATACTGAATCGTCAGGTCTCCAGATTGCGCACTAGGATTATAAAACTGCTCTCGAAGCGATTCAATCAGTTCCTGCTGCTCCATTGCAGACACCACTTCTGGATCGGGCTTAATGGTCAGCAAGCCCATATCCACATCAGTCACTACATATTTATCATTCCACATATACGCTGGGCGAATCGAGAACAATTGGTCTTTCAGATACGCAGGTGTTTCATCGACTTCTTTGTCACTAAAGAAATGAAGCGTGTCAGAAACAAACACCTCACGATTCGACACTGTCACGGTCTCACCACCTGTAATTTCAACAATTTCACTGGAATCATCCTCTGGGCCCTCAATTTGAATATCGATCTCAACCGCCACATAACTACCGTCTGGAACATCGACATCAACACTGCCACCAGTCGAGGTATCCGGTGGAGTCGGTGTATCTCCTCCCGAGCTATCATAAGTATATGTATCCAGGAAGGCTTGATCAGTCAGTGAAGGCGCTGCGGGCACCTCACTTAAAAGCACTTCTGATTCAACGCGCTCAGGCACACCGACCGGAATTAATTCAAAGCCTAGCTCTGGGAACAAGTCATCGATCGACTGCCCTTGATCTCCCTGGGCTAAGTTTAGAACGGATGCTGTAAATGCATCTAATCCATGATTACGGATGCCCATGAGATCTTCGACAGCGACGGTCACTGGACGTGGCACGACTCCGAAAGTGCCAGGTGCATTGATAATATAATAATTACGGATCGCTTCATCGCTCAACACAGCTTGCGTCGTGTACCCCCCTGGCAGAATAGATTCGGCATACCCATCGACGTGCTCGATCAAATCTCCAAGAAACTGGGTGCGTTCCGCCTCTGGTACCAACTCATAGGCATAGGTAAAACCATGGTGCCTCCCTTTCGTATACAGAGTATACAGGGTATCCACAACGACATCGTCAATCGTGTGAAAAGAAGCCAGACCATCTAATCCAGCGACTAGATAATCCACTCCTCCGAAATCATCGCCAAATACCATCCCAGCACTCTCAGGTTTCAACGCGAGTAGCCGTGGTGTGATTTGCAAGAGCCCCGCATCCACTCCCAGTAATTGATAGTTTGAATTGATCAATTCACCCCCCACCAGATAAGTGCCGACATCGCTCTGCACAGTCGTGGGATCGGTGACTTGAAAAACCGACTCCAAGGGATCCACCAGTGGATAGCCACCTGTGAGTATAACCGTATGCCCTGGATCTAAAATTTCCCCATAGACCCGCGAACGATCTAAAATTTCAAAATGAACTGGGCGTGGTTCAATCGTGATTGTGCCTGCCACTGAGCCCACATAGTAGTTTGCATTTCCAAGCGATAGATTCAGAGGGTAAGTGCCGACATCTGTGGCCCCGCCGGCATCGACTTGCACATCTAAATCAGCCAGCGAGTCCATTAATTTCAGCCCTCCAGTATAGTTGGCCACAACTTGGCTATCGGCATGCTCACCATACATAATAGAAAAACTATCAGTCGAAAATGTCACTGGCGCCGGAGTCACCGTAAGCGTGCCGGGCACTTTTGTGATCGTATAATTTGGGTTGAGCCCGCCGAAGAGATTGATCCCATACTCCAGCACACTCGAACTTTGTGTCGCAGGCGTTTCGATACTCAGCCCTGAGATCACCGAGGAATCATCAAACCAAGCCAACCCATCGAATTGAGCCGTTAAGCTTGGGTTAGCGTCCCCATACTCTCGTGTAAAACTGTCCGCAGTAATAGTCAGTGCACGGGGAGTGATCTCCATGAGCCCTGGCTGAATGGCACCTGGTGCAAAGGCATAGTTCAACGAATTTGCGGCGAAACTCACGGTGTAATTTCCGACATCCGATTGCTCGTCAGGAGCTGATAGGATAGCGAAGTTAATTTGCTCGGCTGCGGTATCTCCATTCTTCAGTCCATTTGCATTTAAGCTAAAGCTTGGATTGGCATCACCGTAAGTGCGACTCACATAGTTGCTTGTCACATAATTGATCACCGCTTGGCTGATGCTTAAAAGACCGTTTCGGAAATCAATTGTATAATTCCCATTGGAGGTTCCTGACGGGACAATCGCATAGCTGCCGACATTCGACCCAAGCTCTGCGCTCGTCTCGATCGTTAATCCACTCACGGCATCTGCCAGCGTATCGGTCAATTTAAGACCATCGGAAGTCACACTAAAACTCGGATTCGCATCGCCATAGATTCGGCTCGCATCTTCTGCTTCAATCGTAAGCGCCGCGGGTGTGACGCTTAATGTGCCAGGCTCATAGGTGATCGAAAAGTTATCATTATCAATCGAATCAGGCATCAAATCGTAGTTGCCCACATCCGAACTCTCGGTCGCATCTGTGCTGTAAGTCGCCGGATTGCCCACGCCTGTCACGACGCTGCGGTTGTATCCATTTAAATTACTGAACTGCACCAACTGCGGCACATTGGATTCCCCATATTCGCGACTGCTGTCGTTCACCGAAGCGGTGATTGCTCGTGGATGCACCGTCAAAGTTCCAGACTCATAAGTGATCGCGTAGTTGGCGTCGACGACGCCGCTGGGCGCAATCGTATAATCACCGATGTTAGACGTCGGCCCCGCGTGGTCGTCGGTAAACACTAAGCCCGTCAACGCACTGCTATCATCAAAACTGGCTAGGTTTTCAAAACTAGCCGTATAGATCGGCTCATCATCGAGGAAATCAATTTCAAAATCATTTGCTCGAATCGTCAACAATCGAGGATCGATGGTCAGCGTCCCATTGCGATAGGTCACAGAGTAATCATTGAGTGTCGCCGCGCCAGAGGGGACGATATCATAAGTGCCAACTGGTGACTGAAGATCGGCGACCGTCGAAAATGTAACCGTAAAATCATCAAAAATGGACGCATCATCTTCGCCAGAAAAGCCCGAGTAACTGGCGGTAAAAGCTGGATTAGTATCACCATAATATCGTGAAAAATCATCGGCAGTCACGAATAGGATTAAATCATCCACCACGGTCAAAGTGCCCGTCTCAAAATCAATAGCATAATTGAAGTCCGACAGGTTGATAGATCCCGGAGCAATCGAAATCTCATAACTCCCCGGAGCCGAACTCGTCTGAGCGAGCGTCGACAACAAGGGAGTCCCCGAAAAGGCCTGCCCCGCGGTATCGCCACCGACTAGACCGCTTAGCGTGTAGCTCAATGTCGGGTTGGCCGTGTTTTCCGTTCGGCTCAAATCGTTGGCAGTGAAGGTTAAAGTGGGTGCCAAACGATATAAGAATCGGCTCCCCGACTGCGTGATACTTCCTGGCGCATCGACCGCGTAGGAACGATCGTAAACAGGCAAGCCTGTGAGTCCCCCCTTCGTCGTATTGGCGGGATCGTCGGAGTAAATCAAGTAACGTCCATTCAGGCTATCACCCACCGCAGTCGCGCCCGCAAGGTTAAGAAATGAACCGCTCTGTGACGCCAAGACAATGTTACTATTGTCGCCCCCCGCGATTTGAGTGCCTGCCGCTAAAGTCAAATCACCCTCCGTGACAATTGCGATCTGACTACCGAATCCAAAGTTGGAAAAATCCCCGTCAACCACCAGACCACCGTCGCCATCGATCAACGAAAAGTCGCCGAAGAAGCGTCCACTGGTCTCACTGGTCGTGAGTGTGCCAATGGCATTGCTCGGATGATCGAATGTGACCTGTCCTTGAATCCCCTCACCTTGCGTCGAAAGGTCCAGCGTATCCACATCAACAATACCATCAAATTGCAGATCCCCCATTGAGCGGGAATCTAGCGGCGGTGGATTGCCCGCACCAACAGGAAAGGCATCCAAATTTTGAGCAATCAATAAACTCTGCGCCGTCAATCTAGCTGCTGAATCAAGGTAGATCGACGGAGTTCCTGCTGGCCCAAAGGTCACCGCGGTTCCTGGCAGCAATTCGATCTGGCCATTGGCACCGCTCAAGTCGGCGTTAATTTCAATATAATTGCCCGCCTTCAAAGTCAACGTGGTCGCGGCGGACCAAGTTACCGGCGCGTTCACGATAATTTCACCCAAAGCGCCCGAGCCCAGGTCTCCGTAGTTGGATGCGTTGACCGTCACATTCGCAGTGCTCAAATTGCCCTCAAGCACTGCGTTATTAAATACCCCGTTCGCCGTATCATCGGTGGCCGTGCTAATGATCGCCTGTCCAGGATCGAGTAATAAGTGACCTGTGACTCCCGAGGCTGCCCGCAAATCGGCTTGTCCGTAGTAATTCAGAACCTGCTTTCCCGACACTTCCACAAAGGCACCGTCGCCCCCCGATGCACCGCCCTGGCCATCAATATTGCCGTGAAAATCAGTCTGCACGCCCGACCATACAATCGCGCGCCCTGCATCCGCATCTCCTTGCGCAGAAACATCGATCTGTGCCGTCTCCGTCACAAACACATTTGCGGCATTGGCCACTGCGGGATCACTTCCTTGATACTCGCCACCGAGCAAAATTTCACCGCCGCTGCCGTCCGCATTCTGAGCGGACAGCTGACCTGACAGCTGCAAATCGCCCCCATCGGCGGTCAATAGCACGCGACCATCCTTCTGGGTCACTCCGGTGGCACGAATCGTCCCCGACTGGTTGATCGCTAAATCGTAGACCGATCCGCCCGCCGCTTGAATCTCGGCTTGAGCGGCTTCGATCAAACCAGAGTTGTCCACCCCAGTGCCAGCAACCGTATCCGACAGTGAGGTCTCAATCACCAGACGCTGATCCGCATCCGGCTGAAGTAGAATCTTCTGCCCCGCCCCCAATACCACGGCCCCTTCAGCAGCTTCTAACTCACCCGCATTTTCGACTACATGCGCGACCAATATGATGTCTCCATTCGATGCCGTGATTTCACCCAAATTGACAATCCCGGCATCGGACTCGCCTTCAAATTGAAGGCTTCCTCCGTTCAAAAAATCTGCATCGGCGATATCTAATGTGGAAGCAATGAATTCAGCCGTATTGATACGAGCCCCCGGCCCCACCAGCACTCCGTTTGGATTCACCACATACACGCGGCCGTTGGCATTCAATTGCCCCAGCAACTCCGAAGGATTCGCTCCTGTGACGCGATTGAGCAAGGCCGCATCCACATTGAGCTGCTGGATATCGACCCACTCGCCTGCACCGATGGAAAAGTCCTCCCAATTAATCACGCCCATTTGGCTGAGTTGCTGGATCTGCATACGCCCTGCCTGCGTGCTAAGGTCGATCTGCCCGTGCGTGACCTGTGGGTTCTGCGGTAAAGCGAGCAGCGCACTGGGCCCGAAAAACATCCAGAGGGCACAATAGCCCGCCACCAGCCTACTAACTAAACCCACCGGCTTCTCACTCTTTAAACGCTTCGTGCCTAAAAATCCACTCATGCGAGCAGTATCCAACAGATTCTATCGAAGCAAAACCGCTTAAATTGAGTAGTGACTACTCAAAATGAATACGTAAACGACGTTGCAGAGATTACAGGAAAAGCATCAGAATGTGCGCTCACACGCTTAGAAATATGAAACGCTATTCGACCGTCATCATTGAAGACCAACGCATGTTCAGAGACCTCATGCGCACATTAGTCAATAGCTCGGAACACTTCGAAGTCATCGCAACAGCCAACAATGCAGGCCAAGGTTGGGAGAGTTGCCGCGAACACCAACCCGATGTCGCGCTGATAGACATCGAACTCCCGGACCACTCCGGGATCGATCTCGGTATACGTTTGCAATCACTCCCACGGCCGCCCGCACTCGTCGCCGTGTCCTCGATGGTCGACCCTGTCACGACGACGCGTGTATTTGATTCTGGATTCAGTGGTTATGTAGAAAAAAACCAACCGCCCGACATCGTACTCGACGCGCTGCATGCAGCTGCCGAAGGCGGACTCTATTTCACACAATTAGTTCGCGAAAACCGAAGGCGAATTTTTAACGACGTCAACGCGATCAACAAAATCCTAAGCCAACGGGAACAAAGAATCGTAAGTCAAATTTGCCGAGGTCAAAAAAACAAGGAGATCGCAAACTCCTTGAAACTCAGTGTTCGCACGGTCGAAAACCACCGCTATCGAATCATGCGCAAGCTCATGCTCGACAGCAGTGAGGACTTACTTGAGTTTGGGCAACGGCTCGGTTTGCATCATATTGAGTGAGCGATCGCATGACCGTGCCAAAGAAAAAATCAAATTTTCACAGCGACTACTCCATAGTCTTTTGGATACTCGCGTCGCTGGCCATCGCATGGGGCATACTCGGCTTTTATGGTAAGCCACGGGATAGCCACAGCGCCTTTCCAATCAGCGAAGGTGACTCACTCGGCATTTACCTTCCGCAGCGCCCGATGACCTTCGAAGGTGTCTTAGCGGCAACCCAAGAAGGCGCCACCTTTACCCCATTTGACAACAGCTCACGGGCGATCACTGGCAACGACCAAGTCCATGTATGGATTCGCATCCCCTTAGAGAACACATCCGAATATAGCCAAACAGGTATCATCGAGCTCAAGCACCACTGGACAAGTCTGGCACGTATTTTCATACCGAGCAACGAAGCTACTTACGCGATCTACCAGAACAGCCCCAGCAATGATCCCAACATACAGCAGACGCCCTACAAAATCCCAGCTTTTCAAATCCAGCTTTCGGCAGGCGAATCAAAAGTCATCTACCTAAAACTGCAAGATGCACACTGGGTCAGTCCAAAGATCTCCTACTGGGACGCGCCGATCGAATTTCAGAATACGATTCAATCCAATGAGCGATTCGTCCATATCTATATCGGACTCTTGATTGGATTATTTATTGCCAACCTCGCGGCTTATCTCGCATTTCGCTTCAAAGACATCGGCTATTACCTGCTCTACCTACTGGCTGCCTTCGTTATCAATCTGTTGAATTTCAACGCCTATAACTCTGGAACCCTCAAGCTAGCGGGTATACATCAAACCGCGCTGACTCCGGACGCGAACTTCTTTCTCTTTCACGGTTTACTCATACTAACCGCTTGTCTCCACCTGCTGTTTGTGCACGAATTCCTCGGTCGCGGACACCTTTCCCCTCGCATCAACCGCACGCTCAATTGGATTCTAGTTAGCCTATTTGCATTGGCACCGATGGTGATGTTCGGCCCCGGCGTATTGCTCGGCGACCATATTCGACTCCCAGCCATCAGTATCTGGTTGGGAGTCACCCTCAGCGTCTTGGCCCTAGGTATCCACGCCATGCTAAAGGGCATTTCTCAGGCTCGCTATCTGGTTGTGGCCAACTGCTTACTCGCGATCTTTTCCATTCGCTATTGGTTCGTTACACTTTCTGGACAAACGATGGAGGCTCGATTGCTGCATTTCTGGCTCTATGCCGCCTGTGTCGAAATGGTCATTCTCAGCTATGCGCTGATCGAACGTTTCATGCAAACACACCAGGAGAAGAAGCAAGCACAAGCCAAACTATTAGAGGAAGCCCGCAGTCATGCCGAACTACAAAGCCAGTTCAATAGTAAGCTAACCGAAACTGTCCATAGTCGCACCCACGAATTAGAAGAAAGTAATCAGCAAAAAGAACGATTGATCGAATTTCTCGCCCACGACATACGCACTCCGCTCAACGCACTCGTCAGTGTCTCCTCGCTCCTGGCTCGCTCGCCGGGTGAATTTTCCCAAGAGCGACTGGAAGCCTTTGCCCAACAAATCGAGGGCAATGCCCGCGGTGTCTCCGAGCTAATGGAAAACCTGCTCAGCTGGGCCACTCTGCGCAACAAGCGAATGCAGTTCCATAAACAGGACTACCTCGTCGACGACCTGATACTGGAAGCACTCGCCATGATCCGCACGCAGGCACAGCTAAAATCAATACAGCTACACACTCAGCTCCCCAGGGCTTGCTATGTATATTGCGACTTCAACGCAATCGTCTCTGTGCTGCGTAACTTACTCTCCAATGCAGTCAAGTTTGTTCCCGAGGGCGGCAGCATCCATCTAGAGGTCGCGCAGCAAAATATGGAGGTCCAGTTCTCACTGCAAGACAGCGGAACAGGCATGCAGCCCGAGCAAGTCGCCAGCATTCGTCGCCAGCAACCGATCACTTCAACGCGCGGCTTAGATGGCGAATACGGAGTCGGACTTGGCTTTGGGATCTGCTTTGAATTACTCAGCGAGCATCAAAGCCAACTCAAAGTAGACAGCGCCCCACAGCAAGGCTCTCGTTTCTACTTTTCACTCACGAGCTCGGATCTGGATTCATAATCAACATGTTGGCCCCGCTCACACATTTAAAAGTTTTCCTGGGCAGCCTGCTGTTCAGCCTATCTTGGCTCTACTATCGGTCCACCTATTTCATCGACCTTCTGGGCAGCATTTTACTCTGTGCGGCCACGGCCTTCCTCGGCTGCTACTGCTGGCAGATACTTCGGCCTGAAGCGCAGACGAACAAAACGAACTACAATTTCTTAAATTTCATCAACACCGCTTGCTTCTTCAGCTTGGTATTCGGTGCAGAATCGATCTCATCCATTCACTTTCAATACAGCTTTTCGCAATTTCTAGTCAATCAGGCCATCTACCTGCTCGCCTACGCCAGCATCCTCTTTGCCGCGTGGAAAATACGTCACTCACTGGGTGCCCCCTTATTGCAGATACCCATGCTATTCTGCTCTGGCTTACTCCTCTACGAATTATACTTAACTAGCACCCAGCCTACGCCCAACCAAACGATGCACTTGGCCCCGGTCATGCGCGGCAGTTTTATCAGTTACAGTGGTGGCAACGGGCGCTTGATCAATTCACACTTCGCCATCCCTCAACGCCGCTACCTCACGCCGGTGGTCCCCGGCAAGCAGAGCTTCCGACCGCCAGAACAAAACTCTTTGGCACGACGGATTCAAAACGACTTCGGCACCGAAATTCTAGCCCCGATCGACGGCGAAGTCGTCAACGCCATCGACACATTACCAGACTTGGCCCCTGGCATTCTGGATGACTCACACCCACCAGGCAATCATCTCTGCCTAAAGACGAAGCACGGGCACTACCTTTATCTCGCTAATTTTCAACAAGATAGCATGACAGTAAAGGTCGGCGACCAAGTCCACGCAGGCCAAACACTGGGCCGAATCGGTAAGAACGGCGTATTCACCGAATCCGCACTGGTCATTCTCCTCGTAGACAATCCAGATGTAATTGCCCCCACGACCCGGAGCCTCCCCTTTTATTTCCAAAATGCAGATGGCACTCGGCAGTTTCCCAAACGTAATCAACGAATGAGTGGCCTCAAAGCATCAAGTCAAAGTCGCTGAATATACATTGTTGAATTCCTACGACGAATCCCTTTCTGTTCTGCGATGGAAAACAGCAGCGCAGTCAAACCCGTCGTCGGGATCATTATGGGAAGCCAATCGGATTGGAGCACGATGGGGGAGGCTGCGGCCTTACTCAAACAGCTTGAGATCCCCTTTGAGACAAAGATCGTGAGTGCCCACCGCACTCCCAAGCTCCTCTATAGCTACGCGGAAGAGGCGGAAAGCCGCGGCATCCAGATCATTATCGCCGGCGCCGGCGGTGCCGCTCACCTGCCTGGTATGACCGCTGCAATGACGCACTTACCCGTGCTGGGCGTGCCCGTGCAATCGAAAGCGCTGAGCGGCCAGGACTCGCTGCTCTCGATCGTGCAAATGCCCGCCGGCATCCCAGTCATGACGCTCGCGATCGGCGTGGCCGGCGCGAAAAATGCCGCTCTCTCGGCCGCCTCGATACTTTCCTTGAACGACGCAGGCGTATGCGAGCGCCTCAAAGCCTTCCGCGCGCAGCAGACTGAGACCGTGCTCAATACTGAGCTTCCCGAAGCTTAATCAAACACCCTTTACCCACACTATGATCACTCCTGGCAGCACTATCGGAATACTCGGCGGCGGACAACTTGGGCGCATGCTCATGCTAGCAGGCCGCACGCTCGGCTATCGCTTTCACGTCTTTGAGCCTAAAGGCCCCTGCCCCGCAGGCATGGTCGCCGACTTAGAGATCAATGCCGACTACTCCGACGAGGCTGCGCTCAAGCGCTTCGCCGAAGGAGTGGACGTGATTACACTTGAGTTTGAAAACATCCCGTCGGAGGTGATCGACATGCTCAGCGCCATCAAGCCTGTGCTGCCCGGCAGCCGCGCCTTGCACATTTGCCAGCACCGTCAGCGTGAAAAGGACTTCTTAAAGGAGAGCGGGCTCCCCTGCGTAGCCTTTGAATACGCCGACTCCGCCGAAAGCCTAAAAACGGCCATCCAGGCCATCGGCTTCCCCTGCGTCATTAAAACGGCCGCCTTTGGTTACGACGGCAAGGGGCAGATCAAGCTCAACGCCCCTGAAGAAGCCGCCGACTGCGATTACCTCTGGAACTTTCTCGAAAACCCACCCCGCGTGGTGGTGGAAAAATGGATTCATCATATCGGTGAGTTCTCTGTGGTCTGTGCCCGCAAGGCCGACGGCAGCACCAGCACCTTCCCGATGGCGGAAAACATACATGTGCACCACATTTTGCACGCCTCGATCGTGCCCGCTCGCATCACCGACGCCACACAGGCTGCCGGCGCTGAACTGGCTTGCAAAATCGCCGATCTACTCGAGGTCGTCGGGCTGATCGCAGTCGAACTCTTCCTAGAAGAAGATGGCAGCCTCATTATCAACGAAATGGCCCCCCGCCCGCACAATTCGGGGCACTACAGCATCGACGGCTGCATCACCAGCCAATTTGAACAACACATCCGCGCCGTAACTGACCTCCCCTTTGGTTCGACCGAGCTGCTCAAGCCAACGGTAATGATCAACCTACTCGGCGATGTATGGAGCGACGGCGAGCCCGACTGGGCGGGCCTACTCGCCGACCCGCGCGCCAAACTCCACCTCTATGACAAAGGCGAAGCCCGCCCAGGCCGCAAAATGGGACACTTCACTTTGCTCGGCGACGATATTGACGCCACCCTCGAAGCCGCCGAAGCTCACTTTAAGAAGCTATGAATATCCAGCCCACCAGATCCGAATTCGCCAAACTCACCGCCAAGGGTAATACGATCCCTGTCTACTTGGATCTCACCGCCGATTGCGAGACCCCACTCGGTGCCTACTGCAAAATACGTAACGAAGGCCCTGCATTTTTGTTCGAGTCGATCGTCGGGGGCGAACGCATCAGCCGCTACTCCTTTCTCGGCGCCAACCCACGCAAGGTATATCGCGTATTCGAAAAAGAAACCAAGATTCATCACAAAGGCGGCGAGACTGAGACCATCGAGACTCCCAGCGATCCACTCAAGCTGATCGAAGCAGAGATGGCGAGCTACCAACCAGTCGATATGCCAGACATGCCCCCCTTCTGTGGCGGCGCTGTCGGCTTCGTCGGACACGAGTTTATTCACAGCATCGAGCCCACAGTCCCCAAGCCTTCCGACAACCCGCTCGAAATGCCAATCCTTTACTATATGATCACCGATTCGGTGCTCATATTTGACCATGTACGACAGATCTTACGTATCTGCGTGAATGCTCATTCCCAGGACGGCAATTCCAGCCAGGCCTACGATCAAGCAGTGGCCGAGATCCAGCGCATTTACGAAGTGCTGGAACGCCAACAACCGATCAGCCATCGCCCCATCGAGAGCCCGGGCGAGATCACGGTGCCCGCAGGCAACTTCACCAAAGAACGCTTTAAAGCTGCAGTCGATCAGGTAAAAGACTACGTCCGCGCTGGCGATGTAATACAAACCGTTCTCTCACAGCGCTTTGTAAAAGAGTTCAAACCCGCACCAGTGGATCTTTACCGCGCTCTACGTACGGTGAACCCCTCGCCTTACATGTTTCTAATGGAAGATGCCGACTTCTCTGTCGTGGGCGCTTCTCCCGAAGTGCACGTTCGCCTGACAGGGGATCAAGTCGAAATCCGCCCGATCGCAGGCACCCGCCATCGCGGCCAAACCGAGGCCGAAGACCTCGCCTTGGAAAAGGATTTGCTGGCCGACGAGAAGGAAAAGGCCGAACACCTAATGCTGGTCGACCTCGCGCGTAATGATATCGGCCGCGTCTGCCAATATGGCTCGATCAAGGTGCCGGATTACATGACTATCGAACGTTATTCACATGTTATGCACATTGTCTCACAAGTTGTGGGAACAATTCGCCCCGAGTGTACAGCCTTCGATTTAATGCGAGCCACCTTTCCAGCAGGCACTCTCAGCGGAGCGCCCAAAGTGCGGGCACTCCAGATCATTTCCGAACTCGAAAACAGCCAACGTGGCGTCTACGGCGGCGCACTGGGCTATTTTGGCTTCGATGGCAGCCACGACTCCTGCATCGGCATCCGCACCGCAGTCATCAAAGACGGCCAAATCTACATTCAGTCCGGAGCCGGCTTGGTGGCCGATTCCGTGCCAGAGAGCGAATTTATGGAGACCATCAACAAGGCCAAGGGCATGCTCAAGGCCGTCTCACTGGCCGAAGACATGTTTTGTGAATAAGTTATTAACATTTGCAAAATAACTCACGGCTTTTTGTGTTTTTTTGTAAGTCAGCGTAAATAGTTGCGATAGGTATTGGAACCTCGGGAATAAATCCGTGGTCGAAGTATCCTAACAGTGGAATTAACCACCGAAACTACTATTACATATGGCACAAAAAGCAGAAAGAACCCTTAATCGACGTTCACAAGCTAATCGGCTCTCAGCCGTCCCTCGCTCACGCACAGATGAAATGGAGGCCGTAACCGATGTGCGAGAATTGCCTTCGAATGATCGCAATGTGATGCGTACTTACATGCAGGAGATTTCGAAGACCCCACTACTCAGTAAGGAAGAAGAGATCGAACTGGCAGCACGCATTCAAAAGGGCGACCAATCTGCCCGCGACCACATGATCTCCGCCAATTTACGTTTGGTGGTCAAGATTGCCTACGATTATAACAATTTTGGCCTGCCGCTGTTAGACCTTATCAGCGAGGGTAACATCGGCTTAGTCAAGGCCGTGGAACGCTTCGACCCATCCAAAGGGGGCAAGCTCAGCACCTACGCGGCTTGGTGGATTAAACAATCCATCAAGCGCGCGCTCGCCAACCAAAGTAAGACGATCCGCCTGCCCGTGCACCTAGTCGACCGCATTGCCAAGATGCGTAAAATTACTGCTCAGCTAGCCGACGAACTTGACCGCGAGCCGGACGACGAAGAAATCGCATACGCCATGGACATGCCGGTCAACAAGATCGCACACTTGAAATCGGTCAGCATCCGCCCTGCCTCTCTGGACGCTCCTGTAGGTGAAGATGGTGAAACCACCTTTGGAGAATTGGTCGGCGACGACAATGAGGCCACACCTCTCGAAAATTTACAGGAAAAATCAATGAGCAGCGACATCAAGTCCGTCATTGACCGCCTGGAAGACCGCGAGGCCGAAATCATCCAACTTCGCTTCGGCTTGGACGGTAATCGCCCACTCACACTCGAAGAAGTGGGCGAGCGTTTCGACGTCACTCGCGAGCGTGTGCGACAGATTCAAAATATCGCGATCCACAAAATGCGCCGCCTGATGACCGAGAACGAACGCCAGCGCTCCAAAGAAGAAGTGCAAGAAGAGCGCATCGAGCAGGAAAAGATGAAAGTCTTACAAGAATTTTTCTCGGAGCAGTTGGCCTCCTAAGTTTTTTTCAAACTAGTTGTTGTTAGATACAGAAATGCCCTCCGCGCGGAAACGTCGGAGGGCATTTTTTGTAAATATGTGCTTCAATTCACGCTTTAGGTATCGCGCGATGGCTACGAGGCCACAATAGCTACGAGGTCGCAATAGCTACAAGGCCACGCGACCTCCTCGGCCATTGTCACACGGAAAGCGCTCTAGCGTTGTTCCAGCGCTACATAATCGCGCTTGGTGCTACCTGTGTAAATTTGGCGCGGGCGATGGATGCGGCTCTTTGGATTTTCGGCGATCTCCTTCCAGTTGGCAATCCAACCAGGCATACGACCGATGGCAAACATCACAGTGAACATTTCAACCGGAATACCAATCGCCTTCAGGATCAAGCCGCTGTAGAAATCAACGTTCGGGTAGAGCTTACGGCTGATGAAATAATCGTCTTCCAAGGCGGCCTGCTCGAGCTTGCGTGCGATATCAAGCAATGGATCTTCTAGCCCGATACTCGCAAGAATGCTCTCAGCACTCTTGCCGAGAATCTTCGCGCGCGGATCGTAATTCTTATACACACGATGCCCGAAGCCCATAAGCTTCGCTTCCCCCTTCTTGGCAGCTTCGATGAAACGTGAACCATCATCGCCCGCAGCGTGAATTTCTTCCAGCATCTTGATCACCGCCATATTGGCGCCGCCATGCGAGGGGCCCCAAAGTGCACAGACACCCGCCGAAACCGATGCAAACAAGTTGGCACCGCCGGAAGCGACCATACGCACAGTGGAAGTGGAGCAATTTTGCTCATGGTCCGCGTGCAGCATCAGGAAGAGATCCAGCGCCTTACCCGCACCATGATCATCGTGATACTCGTTATAAGGCTCCGAGAACATCATGTGCAGGAAGTTGCCAGTATAACGCTTATCAGCGGGATAGACAAAAGGCAGCCCCATCTTCATGCGATAGGTCATGGCTGCAATGGTGCGGACTTTGGAAATAAGAAGCGCTGCGGTCTCGTCAAAGTGTGCAAGATCTTGCTCACGGTCGTTCGAGGACATCTCGGGGTAGTAGGCACCGAGTGAGTTGAGCATCGCAGAAAGAATCGCCATCGGGTGCGCGGTGCTGGGGAAACCATCGAAGTGACTGTTCATCCCGGTATGAATCGAGGAGTTCTTACGCACCTCTTGGCGGAAAGCGCGCAGGGAATCTTCGTCAGGCAGTTCACCGTAGATCACCAACATGGCGGTCTCGAGGAAAGAAGAGTTCTCAGCGAGCTGTTCGATCGGATACCCGCGGTGACGCAAAATACCATTTTCACCATCGATAAAAGTAATGTCGCTCATGCAAGAGCCCGTATTACCGTACCCCTCGTCAAAAGTGATACAACCACTCTTCGCGCGTAAAGTCCGCGTATCTAGGGCTTTTTCGCCCTCGGTTCCCTCAATGATGGGGAACTCGAAATTTTCGTTTCCAAGTCGGATAGTGCCTGTATTTTCCATGGTAGTGGTCGTATTACTGCGTCAGTTTAAAAGCTCAGAGCATCGAACAGTTATTTCTGAGCGCCTGCACTCTAATAGTGCTAAAGCGATCTCAAAAAATTTCGATATAGATGCAACCCTTTTGCCTGACTTTTTTCGGGGTGAAATTGAGTAGCATAACAATTGCCAAAGCGGATGCCAGCGACGAATTGCCCGCCATAATCCGAATGAAAGAGTGCTAAGCTAGGGTCCTGCGGCTTAATAAAGTAGCTGTGGACAAAATAAAACTGATCTTGGCCGGAGACGAGCCCCTGCGTCAGTGGAGCTTCGGACTCGAAAGTTACAGAATTCCAGCCCATGTGCGGAATCTTGAGCGCGGGATCGATCACAAAGCGCTCGACCGTGCCTTTAAAAATTCCGAGTGCTTCGGTATCGCCCTCCTCCGAATGCTCAAACAATGCTTGTAGACCGAGACAAATACCGAAAAAAGGACGGTCCGCAGCGATCCAGTCGCGAATTACATGGTCAAAGCCTGTTGTTTTTAACAAACGCATGGCATCCACAATCGCGCCCTGCCCGGGAAAAATGAGCGCATCGGCCGCGCCAATCTGTGCAGGGTCGGATACTAAATAGGCATCCGCACCAACATGCTCCCAAGCCCTGACGACACTGCGCAAGTTACCCATACCGTAATCAATTACAGCAAGTTTTGGTTTTAAATTGGAAGCGTCTTTAAGCATATCGAAGCGACGAAGCTGGCGAAGTCTGAGCAAGTTGCAAGCAGACAAGATTTTCGATTGAGAAAAAAAAGGGGCTCCCCGCGTTGAGAGCCCCCTTTGATAAAGTTTGAATCTAGCTTAGAGCTTGATCACGCGGTATTTTTCAATCGCAGCGTGCTCGGTAATCTTCTTGGCTGCGGCCTCGGAAGGTGCGCTGTCCAACTCGAAGACAGAAACGGCAAAGCCTTCGCCCTTATCGCGGCTGAGCGACATGTTGGCGATGTTAACCTGATCCTCACCCAGCGTCACACCGATGAAACCGACGATACCTGGCACGTCCTTATTCTTAAGAACGAGCAATGTGGCGTCTGTGCTAACTTCCAGCGAGTGCCCGTCAATCGAAACGATGCGGGGCGCTTGGTTCTTGCCCACCAAAGTGCCGCCTACTGTGCGAGTCTTGCCCCCCTTGCAGGTCACTTCCACCTCGATCAGCTCATTAAAGTCAGCGTGCGTGCTGGTCTTCACTTGCTCCGTCTCGATGCCCAAACGCTCGATCTTCTTCGGCGCATTGACGTTGTTGACGTTGTCGGAAATCTCACGCAAGAAACCGCGTTGAATGGCATTGGTTAGCGGCAAAGTATCAAGATCTGTGATCTTGCCATAATAACGAATCGAAATCTTCTCCACGCCATCAGGAGCGAGTTGCTGTGAGAAAGTGCCGATTTTTTCGCCGAGTGTCATGTAAGGGCCGAGTTTCTCAAGCACCTTAGGATCGACGGAGGGCATGTTGAGCGCATTCATGACCATGCCGCCAGTGAGCGCATCGATCATTTGCTTGGCCACGTCGATACCGACATTTTCCTGAGCCTCTTGAGTCGACGCACCGAGGTGCGGTGTCAGCACCAAGTTTTCGATGCTGCGCAAAGGGCTATCTTCGGCTGGTGGCTCGTCTTCGTAAACGTCGAGACCGGCAGCGGCGACTTTGCCCGAATTAAGCGCATCGATCAGTGCGGCCTCTTCGATAATACCACCACGTGCACAGTTGAAGACGCGAACGCCGTCCTTCATGCGCTTAAATGCGTCGGCATTCAGCATGTGCTTGGTGTCCTTTGTCATCGGCATGTGGACGGTAATATAGTCCGCATTTTCGATCACCTCATCCAGCGTGGCTTGCTTGACGCCGAGCGACTTTGCACGCGACTCTGTCAAATAAGGATCGTAGGCGAGCACATCCATCTGGAAAGCCATTGCGCGCTTGGCGACTTCGGCACCAATACGGCCCATCCCCAACACACCCAGCGTCTTTTGATTGAGCTCGGAGCCTGTATACTTCTTGCGGTCCCAGCGGCCGGCCTTCATGCCAGCGCTCGCTTGCACGATCGGACGTGTCCCCGCGAGCATATGAGTGAAAGTAAGCTCAGCGGTTGCAATCGTGTTGCCAGTCGGCGTGTTCATCACGATGACACCGTGGTCAGTCGCAGCTTCGATATCGATGTTATCCACACCGACTCCGGCACGACCGACAACCTTGAGTTGTGGCGCTGCAGCAATGACTTCGGCGGTCACACGAGTGTCGGAACGCACGGCAATTGCGTCAGCGTCCTTGGCAAGCTCAAGGATTTGCTCCGGAGAGGAACCATAGGCTTCAACAACGTCAAAGCCCGGCTGGGCTTTAAACAAATCAACACCTATAGGCGAAATGCGGTCTGCAATTAGTATTTTCATAAGAAGCGGGCGAGTAAATTTAAGCGGCCGTGAATTGCAACGAAAACATGCCGAAGTCTGCATTTCACACTGTAATTAAACATCACAGCTCCGGTAATATGGCCACCTATAAGCGTGCGCCCAGACTAAAATCATCCATTCTGTCACCACAAATGCTAACTTTGCCCTTCCCTCTTCGGCTTCCGCAGTATGCATTGCCCCCATGCGAAGTATGACAGGTTTTGGGCGTGGAAGCGCCGAGGCGGCAGATGCCGGAGTACGAATTCAAGTCGAGATCAATTCGGTCAATCGAAAGACCTTGGACACACAGATCAGCGCCCCACGCGAATGGAGTGGCTACGAAGCTACCTGCAATGAGTGGGTCAGCGCTGCCTTCCAACGAGGCCGGGTTAACATTCAGATCAAGGCGGAATCCATCCAAAACAGCTGCGACTCACTCTCGCTCAATACGGAAGCGATGGCGGAAAGCCTCAAGAACCTGCGCGCCTTCGCCGAATCGCAAGGCTTGGACTTCGCACCGGACAGCGCTTTTCTATTGGAACTGGCACGCTCCGTCAAAGATAGCAGCAGCCTGCCCAGCTGGAAAGAGCTGATCGAACCGGTGCAGCAAGCCTTTCAAGAAGCACTGGCCGATATCAACTCCATGCGTCAACAAGAAGGCGCCGCACTGGCGGCAGACCTCAAAGCACGCATCACCGAGCTCGAAGGCTTTCGTCAAAAAATCGCCGAGCACGCCGCCGGCACGACCGAACGCTACCGCGACGCACTCCTCGAGCGCCTGAAACAATTAAACCTAGAGCTCGACGTCTCCGACGAGCGCGTGCTGAAAGAAGTCGCCATCTTTGCAGATCGCTCAGACATCAGCGAAGAAACCACGCGCCTGGCCTGCCACTTTGAACAATTCCTGAGCTTTCTCGAATCCGACGAAGCCACCGGACGCAAAATGGACTTTCTATGTCAGGAAATTCATCGCGAATTTAACACCACGGGCAGCAAATCAAACCACATCGAAATCACACGCATGGTGATCGAAGGTAAGAATGCACTCGAGCGCATTCGCGAGCAGGTGCAAAACATCGAGTAAGCACGCCACGACACGACACGACACGGCACGTGCCCGCAACTGCTGCCGATCCAAAGACAGCAGCTGCGCGTGCTTCGCCACTCAGGCCCAGAAGCCTCACGAAGCCGAATCAGTCAGGAGTGAAGCTTCTCTGCGTATGCTTTCGCAAAATAAGTCAAAATCATGTCCGCACCCGCACGGCGAATCGCTAGCAGCGACTCATCGCGGCAACGCTCCAAGTCCAGCCAACCCCTTTCCGCCGCCGCCATGATTTGCGCGTATTCCCCCGACACTTGATAAGCCGCCAAAGGCAACTCAGTCTCTTCGCGCACCTCACGAATAATGTCGAGGTATGGCCCCGCAGGCTTCACCATCAGCACATCGGCGCCCTCTTCTTCGTCCAAGGCCACTTCCACGAGAGCTTCCCGTCGGTTCGCGGGGTTGAGCTGGTAGGTACGCTTGTCTAAATGATGCGTGCCCGCGCTACTCGCACTGCCCACCGCATCACGGAAGGGACCATAAAACGCAGAAGCGAATTTAGCAGAATAAGCCATAATCGCGGTTTTTTCAAAACCATTGCCATCCAGTGCAGAACGAATCGCCCCCACGCGCCCGTCCATCATATCCGAAGGTGCCACCATATCGACGCCGGCCTCTGCAGCCAAAACCGCCATTTCGGCCAGCACTTCAACCGTGGCATCATTAGCCAAATCCTGCGCCCCCGCATCCCACAAACCATCGTGGCCATGCACGGTGTAAGGATCCAAGGCTAGATCCGTAATCACAGTCAACTCCGGCACCGCCGTTTTAATTGCGCGAATCGCACGTAAGACCAATGTATCGGGGTTCAATGCTTCACGCCCATCGTCGGACTTCAAACGATCTTCCAACTTCGGAAACAGGGCCACTCCTGAAATACCCAAGGCCTGCAGCTCGCGACATTCCTCGATTAAATCTGGAATCGAAAGCCGTGAAACTCCCGGCATCGAGCCAATCGGCTCTGGTGCGCACTCCCCATCGATCACAAAGACCGGCTGGATTAAATGCTGCGGTAAGACCTCAGTCTCGCAAGCCAAGGCACGCAAGGAAGCTGTCCGACGCATACGGCGTGGACGACGAGTCAAGTCGAGTTTATAACTTTCAGACATAGTCGCCATACAAGCAAAGACTCGACGCGTCACAAGCCCATACAAGTGAGCAGCTATTTTTTGATAGCAGCAATGACTGAGATCTCAACCAGCAGCTCTGCACGGGCCACCTATACCATTGATCTCTTCTTCAAAAAAAACACTTGCATAAATGCACATGTGTTATTTTACACATATATTCTTCAATAGACACAGACATTGAACTTGAATTTTATGAATACTGAAAAACTCACTATCGCGCTAAATGAATTTATTCATGTTGGCGGAGCACTCGTGATCGTGATCGCGGTCGTCTCCGTTTTGACAGGATTTATGCGGGAGTACATCCCACAGGATAAGCTGCAAAAGAAGCTCACTAAGCATGAGAAATATGGTCCGCTCTTGGGCGCTTTTCTCGGCATGTTGACTCCCTTCTGCAGCGCCTCGGTGGTTCCTGTCACCATGGGCATGGCTAGCATGGGTGTCTCACTTGGCACAGTCTTAAGCTTCTTAATCTCGGCACCGCTGTGCAATTTCATCGTGGTAGCGATGGTCTACGCAGTCTTCGGGCTCAAGCTAACAGCTAGTTATTTTGTGATCACCTTCACAGCTGCGATTTTCGGAGGCTGGTTCATCACTAAAACACCTTGGAGAAATGAAATCAGACGCGGCGAAGAGCTTGAAGGCAAACAAGCCAGCTCTTGCTGCGCGGCGACCAGTTCTTGCTGCGGCGAACCAGAACCCGTGGAGCCCGTATCTGTCTGCGACGCGATGACTGGCCCCTGCTGCCCCGAAGTCGCGCCCACCGAGACTGCGGCACCGAGCAAACCTAAGCTCTCGTTGCTGTTTGCATGGGCGCTCTTCAAGAAAATCATTCCTTATGTATTACTGGGGGCCTTGATCAGTGGGGTATCCGCAGCCTACCTCTCCGCGGAAATCGTCGAGAAGTATGTAGGCGGCGACAGCCTACTCTCGATCTTCATTGCCGCCATCATCGGCGTGCCCGTCTACCTCCGCATCGAGATGGCAGTGCCATTATTGAAGGTATTGATTGCCAAGGGCATGGGGATGGGCCCGGCCATTGCACTTATCATCGGTGGCACTGGAGCCAGCCTACCGGAGATTGCGCTCGTCTCCTCGGTGCTCAAGCCCAAGGCCGTCATCGCCTTCGTGCTGATCGTGCTCAGCACCGCAGTGGTAGGAGGCATCATGATGCAGTTTATCCTCTAAATCCAAGCATTACAGCCGTATGAAAACACCACCGCCGCAGCGAAGCAGCATCCTAGCTAGAAGCCTATCGCGGATGAGTGAACTCTGCGCCTACAAACATCTATACCGCACGCTCTCCACCCTAGTTCGGGGTGGAGAGATGACGGAACCCGTTCGAGCGGGGCGCAATATCGCCTTACTCGGAATATTCTGTCCGATTTTCTGGTTTGCCTTGTTTTCTGGCGCCAACGCTTCCACACTTAAGCTGCATGCGGCGCATTCAGGTATCGTTTTTCTGACGGGATTGACGATCCTGATGATCGGACTCATAAAGAAAGAATAGTGAAATGAACGAAGCATACATCGACGCCCTCAAAGCCTTGGCCGAACCCCACCGTCTGCGACTATTCTGGCTACTCATTCATGTCGACCAGTGCATCACTGTGGCCGAAGCAATGGATGTTACCGGCGACAGCCAATACAACGCCTCGCGCAATCTAAAGATCCTCTACAAGGCGAATCTGCTGGCGCAACACAAGTCGGGTAAATGGGTCTACTACACGCTCGCCGAGCAAGACCTGCCCCATTGGAAGGCTTTGGTCGAATCAGTGCGCAGCATAGCTGCCGAAGAATTTGCCGATGTGGCCGCCCGCTGTAAGGCTCGCCTAGCGATGCGTGTAGATGGTGAATGCGTCGTCGGTGCCAATAGCGACGAGTGGATGCAAACTAAGTTTGAATCATAAAGCTTCGCGCTCGATCGACGCTCGGATGCGGCACGCCCTTGTAAGCCCTGCAAAACTAGCGCTCTTTTTTCTTACTGTATTTCTCTCCCTTTGATTTGAGCTCTCGTCGATTGCGACGACCGATCGTGATCTGATGCTTCTTTTTGCGCCGATTCAAACGCTCGAGTTCGAAGTCCAATTTCAGATAATTAATAAAGCGCTCTTTGCTCAGCTTCCCCTCGGCTATCGCAGCCTGCACGGCACAGCCCTTGTCCGCGCCATGCTTACAATCATTAAATTTACATTGCGCCGCAATCGCATCGAAATCTGCAAAGCTAGCCTTCAGGCTCTTGGCATCCGTCCACATATGGACTTCGCGAATGCCAGGATTGTCAATCAACATGCCACCGCGTCGCAAGCAGAGCATCTCACGGGCCGTCGTGGTATGCGTCCCTTTGCCAGTCACTGCATTGACATCGCCCGTCCATAGCCAGTCCTGACCAATTAACTGATTGATCAAAGACGACTTCCCCACGCCACTGGAACCAATCAATGCAATCGTCACACCGGCTTGCAAATAATGCTCAATCGCAGCCACCCCTGAACGATCGACTGCAGAAGTGATCACCACTTCCACATTGGGGCTCAAGGCACGTAAGGCCGCGGCCGCCTGTTGATTGGCCTCATCCGAATGCAGGTCAGCCTTATTAATCAAGGCGACGGATCGTGCACCACTACGCTGCATCAGTTCAAAATAGCGCTCCATGCGACGCTCGTTAAAATCCTGCCCCGCATCTGTCACCACAAAGACCACATCGACATTGGCAGCGATCACTTGCTCCTCGGTGCCCTTGCCGGGCGCTTTACGAGAGAGGCAGGTCTGCCGATCCAGCCGCGCACGAATCACGGCCTCGTATTCATTCTCATCTGCGCCCATTTCCAAGGCCACCCAATCCCCCACAGAAGGGAGCGCGGCATCGGTTTCGGCAGCATGATACACACTGCCCCCCAGAGATACTTCAATCTCGTCGCCTCCCTCAAGCACGGCGCCATAAGAGATTTTATTGTCTCGTATCAAACGCGCAGGCACCCAGCCCTGCTTTGAGCAGTCTGCAAATTCCGCCGCAAAGCGGTCGTTCCATCCTAGGTCTTCAAGTGTCATTTTGGCGAAATGCTAGGCGCTTTCAATCGAAGCACAAACTTTCAATTCAAGCTAACTCAAGCAGCGAACCGCTAATTCACGGCACACTTCCTCCTGCTCATTGGGACGCTCAATGATGGCCTCAAAGGCCTCTGTAAAGGCAATCTGAAAATCGATCAACTTCTTGAGCGGCACTTTCGATGCCGTCTCTGCCAGACGCCCTAAATACCAGGGGTTTTGCGAAAACACATTGAGATTACTCTTTTCCTCGGTGGCCCCAAAATGCTCCCCGTAGGTGCTGGCCGCGGCTTCGAGATCGTGCTTCGAGATGCCGCGCGCGCCCAGCCGAATAGCCCCCGCATCCAGCAAGACTCGCAACTGGATTAAGAGTCGGTTGCGTGACTGCAAACTGCCCAATAACGGGCGCGATTCACTCACTGTAAAAAAGTGGCGGCGCAAGGCCTCCAAAGTCCACGAGAGCTTGAGCGAATAAAATGCATCGGCCGCCTCAAAGAAGTCGGCATCGCCGAAATTCGGCACCAGATCGGTCACCAAGCGCTCGCTGATAGGCTCTGATTCGGAGCCTACGAAAGTCAGTAGCTTGCGCGTCTCGGCCACAATTAAGCGGGTATTTCCATTCACTTTGCCAACCAGCAAATCAATGGCTCCACGGCTGATGGTGACGCCTGCCTTCTCGCACTCTTCGCTGATGAGTGCTGCGCAGGTCTGAGCGGCATTTTTGCCGCCGGTAATCGCGGTGAAATCAGATTTCTTCTGACACCACTTGAAAAAGCTGCGCCGCTTATCGACGGGTTGCGCGGTGATCAGCACCCCAACAGTGGTAGGGTCCAACCACTCCAGCACTTCTTTCAAATTCTCTAATAAATCCAAGGTGCCCTGCGCGCGCCCGGTCGGACTATCCGCCAGAAAATTGACATCCTTAAGCCACACCACCTTGCGCTCACCAAAGAGCGAGAGCGTCTGCACCGCACTGGTGAAGCGATTCAGCGCAGCTTCCACCTCAGACACATTAGAGGCACGCCCATCCACCACCTCCTTGGAGAGATCGTCTGAGAGGTCTTGCGTTTGCTCGCTGAACCAAGTCTTACCCTTTTCTGAAACCAGGTAATCGTCTTCTCCGCAGATAAATGTAAATGGCTTGGCTGACATATGAATCTCCACTCTTAGAAGCACGACTTAAGAGCGCAAGACGTAAGCGCCACAGAGCAAAATTGCAGCGAAAATAAGTCTACACTCGCTCGCAATTAATCCTCTCTACCGCAATCGCAGAGAAACTCTTCCATCTTATATTTGCGCAATTTGCGGCGCATCCAATCCAGCGCTGCATGTACCGCGCGCGCTTTCACGTCGAGCCGCCCACCAGTATAACGGACGGTTTTGCACCAGACCCCGACCGGGGAATGATAGCCGAGGTGAATGGTGCCGACGGGGTTTTGATCATTACCTCCGTCGGGACCGGCAAAGCCAGTCACGCTGAGGCCATAATCTGAAGAAAGTCGCTCCGCAATACCAGAGGCCATGGCGATCGCACACTCGGGGCTGACAGCTCCGTGTTGCTCGATAATCGACTCAGGCACTCCGACCTTCGACACTTTGACATCGTTGGCATAGCAAACGACGCCGCCGACAAACATCTTAGAGGCGCCACACAAATTAGTAAATGCATCACACAATAAACCACCGGTGCAGGATTCCGCAATGGCTAGCGTGCGATCCAATGCGCGCAGCTCATGAAACACGACCCCAGCTAGCGAACAGTGGCCGAAACAGACAAAATCCTCGCCCAGTAGCAAGCGCGCTTCATCAGCGATCGCTTTAAGTTGCTCGCGATCCAGTGCACGATCGCGCGAACTGAGGCGCACATCCACGATCCCATAATGCACGCAATACGCCACCGTGAGATCGGGGTGCGCACGCACGATCGGTTGCATCGTTTCTTCCACGGTGGACTCGCCGGAGCCGCAAGTGCGCAACTGGATGTAGGCCTCTTCATCGCTGAGCACGCCCATGGCTTGCAGCATCGGGATCGCTTGCTTCTCAAACATAGGCGTCAACTCATGCGTAGGTCCGGGCAACATAATCAGTATTTTGCCATCTGCGCGATAAGCCAAACCTGGCGCGGTGCCCCGCTCATTGTGTAACACCTCCCCCTCGGCGAAGCGGTAGCACTGCTTTAAGTGGTGTGCTGCCATGCGCCGCCCCAGCACTTTAAAACGAGACAAAATCAAGGCTTCGATCTCTGCATCAAACACAAGTTTCGCGCCCAATGCTTCCGCGATATTTTCGCGCGTCATATCGTCGGCAGTAGGCCCCAGCCCGCCGGTGGTGATCACAATGTCCGAATGGGCCCACGCATCTAGAAAGGCACGCTTAATCTCAGCGGGCTCGTCGGTAATCACACGGCTGCGGTGTATGGGTAGGCCATAGCGCGCGAGCTGCGCCCCCAAATAAGTGAGGTGCGAGTTCTCTCGAATTCCGACGAGAAGTTCGTCTCCAAAGTTGATTACTTCGACAATAGGCATTTTAGACATAGTAAGTCTTAGCAATGAGCGCAGCTTGCGCTGAACTGCAACCGCAATCTATAATTCCTCCCATGTCCGAAGGATCTAAAGCCCAATTAAAAGAGAAAGTTCGCCGCCTACCGCACAAGCCGGGCGTCTATCAGATGAAAGATCGCATCGGGCAAATTATCTATGTGGGCAAAGCTAAGGACCTGAAGAAACGAGTCAGCACCTACTTCCAAGCTTCCCGTAAAATGATGGTGGCTCAGCCCAAGGTCCGAGCAATGCTCGACCTCATTCACGACTTCGAGATCATCATCGTCAAATCCGAGGCCGAGGCGCTGCTGCTGGAGGGACAGTTAATCAAAAAATACAAGCCGCGCTACAATACTGACTTCACCGACGACAAGCGCTTTCTACTGGTGCGGATCGATCCGCGCGAGGCCCTGCCCCGCTTCCGACTCACGCGTAATCGTACCGATAGCAACTCCCGCTACTACGGCCCCTTCGCTCACTCCTCACACCTGCGCAAGACACTGGCGGAACTACGTCGACGCTTCGGCATCTTACTCAGCGACGCCTCCCCGATCCAATTGCCCGACGGCCGCTGGCGACTCTACGACGATGCACGCGCTGAAATCTACGAGCACGACAACGAGATCACCAGCGAGGCCTATGCCGAACGGCTCGAAGCTGCCTGCGAATTCCTCGACGGCAAGGCGCGCCAATGGCTGGCCGAGCTAAAGAGCGAAATGCTGGCCGCGGCGGAAGGCCGCCGCTACGAAGAGGCCGCCGCCCTGCGTGACCGTATCGAAGCCTTGCAACGCACCGCCGATCGCACCCGTAAATTTGAGCGCAACTTACTTGGCACCCACAACCACAGCCAAGTCGTCAAGCGGCTGCAGGAAAAACTCGCCATCGCGCAGGAGCCCAAACATATGGAGTGCTTCGATATTTCGCATATTTCGGGCAGCTTCTGTGTGGCCTCGATGGTGGCCTTTAAAGATGGGCAGCCTGACCGCAAAAACTACCGTCGCTTTAAGATCAAGAGCTTCGTGGGCAACGACGATTTTCGCGCCATGGAAGAAGTCGTGGGGCGCCGCTACCGCCGCCTGCATGATGAGGGCAAAGCCTTTCCCGATCTGATCGTCATCGACGGCGGAGCGGGACAAGTCACCGCTGCGCTCAAAGCCTTCCTCAGCCAGGGGCTCGAACCGCCCGAGCTGATCGGCCTCGCCAAGCGCAACGAAACCGTCATCTACAGCGATGGACGCGAGCCTCTCAACATCCCGCATCACGACCCTGCCCTGCGACTGTTGCAACACATCCGCGACGAAGCACACCACTTCGCCAATAGTTTCAATGCCGAGTTGCGCAGCAAGCGCCTAAAGGAATCGATCCTCGACGACTTCAAAGGCCTCGGCAGTCAACGCAAACAACAACTGCTACAACACTTCGGCTCACTTGAAAAGCTGCGCAGTGCTAGCGTGGAACAACTGACACAGGTCGAAGGCATCGGAAAATTAACCGCCGAGCGACTTACGGACTTCCTGAAGGGCTAATTCGCCTAAGAATCGCCGCCTAAAGCGAAATTCACCGCATCAATGCCAGCCAGCGAGCAGGCATCCATCACTTTCACAATTTGCGCGTGCGACACGCTTTCGGCCGGCGAAATGGTGACAATGGCTTCCACCTTATTGGCGGCACTCGCCTCGCGAAAGCGGGTCAACATCGCAGCCAGCTCTTGATAGCGCTGAGCCTCTGGCGCATCGTAGGGATAATCATTGACCACCACTTGCCCATCGTCGCGAATCTCAATAATCTGCTCATCGGGCAAATCCAACGGCTCCTCCTGCTCGACCGAACCTGGCAACTGAAAAGAAAGATCGGCCTCCTGCTGCTCCATGGTCGATGCCACCATGAAGTAGATCAAAAGCAAAAAGACGACATCGATCATCGGTGCGATCGCGACGCCGACTTTTTCATCTGCTTTTCTCTTCAGTTTCGCCATGCTGCTTATTGCATTTGATAGGTTGCATAGATCACCTCATAGGCACCCACTTCGGCACAGGCTTGCAGCACCTTCTTAATTTCACGATAGGCGGTCGCCTCATCCGCACGCAGGTGAATGCGCAACTCAGGATTCGCCTCCAGTGAGGCCTTCATTTGCCCCTGCATATCACTCAAGGATACTGGCTGAGTGCCTAGATAGATCACACCTTCGGCATCCAGCGAAATCGTCCCGCGATTGGGCAGGTCCTCGGCATCGGGCACATCACTTTGTGCGGACTCTGGCAAATCTAGCTTCTTCGCACGGTCGGCCTGCGCGAGGGTGCTGACCGTCATAAAAAAAACCAGCAACAAGAAGACCATATCGATCATGGGCGTCATGGGAAAATCTTCCTCGGGCGACTGACTGGATCTGCGGCGTGCCATTCAAGCAGAAGTTTGCAAGAATCCGCTGCAAGTTAGAAGCTTAATCTGATTGGCCGCTCCGGAGATTGCTAGCCCATTCGAGGCTTCTTAATCGTTGGCTTAATTCGCTCGGGCCGAAAGGGTCGGTCAAATGCGGCGGCAAACTGATAGCCTCCTGAAAAGTCCTCCACACTGTCTTGGTCGGTCTTCCCCAACACCTTGCATTCGACCAGGTTAAAGACGATATTACCAAAGTCGCGGCATTCACGTATCCCCCAATGCTCCAACACGGGCCGTGCCATGGGGCCATACTGGTCAATCGCATACAGACGAATGCCTTCGAGCAACTGCTCCCCGGTCAAGTGATTAGACTTATCCAGATCGCCGCTTTTATGCATTTCCTTTAAGCTATAATCCAGCGCTTGTCGTAAGAAATAATAAGCACCGCGCGCATACCGCGGATCGTCCTTACGAATCGTACGGATTACTTCGTTAAAATCTCGGTTTGGGTCATTCACTGACAATAGATGAAGCAAAAAAGTTCAAGAGGTCAATCGACGAAATGCAAGATCCCGGAGACAGGCGAGCTCCCAAGCTCGAGCTGTTACAGCCACAAACTACGATTCCACAGTCACAGTCAGACCACGATTATCAGCCAACAAGCGATACGCTCGACTCTGCACGGCATTGCCCGCATACACTTGCTCCATCGCGGCGGCCACTGCGAGTGCCTTATCTTCGCTAGTCACGCAGACGACCGTCGAACCACTCCCACTCAGCCACCCCGTGTAGGCGCCGGCATGGCAGCCAGCTTCGATGCTTTCGTGCCCGTATGGATTCAGCAACTCCCGATAAGGCTGATGTATATAATCATTCACCGCGCCGTCCAAACGCTCAAAATCACCCGCAACTAAGACTCCCACCAAAAAAGCCAAGCTATTTGCACTGCGCACGACGTCCTTAAAAGGGATCGTGTCTGGCAAGACTCGGCGCGACTTTTCAGTCAGCACTTTATAATCGGGCGAAACTGCCACAAAAACCAGCGACTCTGGCAAGGGAAACCGCACGTGCTCGCGATAGGCAAAAGTTTGTGGCTCGGTGCGCGCAATGCAAAATCCGCCTGCAAATACAGCACAGGCATTGTCGGGCGCGTTGTCTAAGTCGGTAGTCAGGCGAATCATCGCCTCCAAGTCCAATGGATCGCCGTGCAACTTGTTCAAGCCCGCCACGATTGCCGCACGTATAGTTGAACTGGAACCCAAGCCACGCGCTTCGGGCACATCGCCCCAAATCTCGTAATCGAATCCGATTGCCTCGACCTCAGCGGCGGCCGCAAAAGCGCCTGCCGCACACTCGATCATCTGCTGTGTGCCCTCATGGGCCGCTTCGAGGGCACAAATTTTAGTGTCATTGCGCTCAATCAGTCGCACAAAATTATACAGCGACAGCGCAATGCTCAAGGTGTCAAAGCCGGGCCCGCAATTTGAGGTACTAGCGGGCGCTTGGACGAGAATAGAACGTGCTGACATAATAGTTTAGCGATAGTCGCGCATATCGCGCTCGGCTTCGCGCATGGTGATTTTCTTTTTCAGAGTCTCGCGCTTATCATGCAGCTTTTTACCCGTGCAAAGCGCAATCTCGATCTTAATCAAGCCGTGCTTGATATAGATGCGTATTGGAATCAAGGACTTACCACCCGTCTCCATCGCACCAAACAACTTGTGAATCTCACGCCTGTGCAAGAGCAACTTGCGCTTCCGGCGTGGCGGGTGATTCTGAAAATTGCCGAATTTATACTCTCCCACGTGGGAATTATACATCCAGACCTGCCCCTTCTCCACGCGGCAAAATGCCTCGCTAATCTGCGCATCCCCATCACGGATCGCCTTGACCTCGGTGCCTTGCAACACCAGACCAGCCTCAAAACTATCGCCCACAAAATAATTGTGGTGAGCTTTACCATTTCGGATTTCCCGCAGGTGATCCTTCGACTTTTTTTTGGCGCACACGTTATGGGGCTCCCTCTATCGGGAAAAACGTAGAGGGCACACTATTATAAATAAGAACTATCAGAACAGAGCCTAAATACTGTTACCATGGTATACAGGAAACAGGACAGAAGACAGAACAACAGAGTATCCTAGTCCTCGACCGGTTCAGATAGCTGATACGTGATCTTACCTTCCATGATCTCACGCAACGCCATATCCTCAGCAGATAGTCGCTCCAAAGACTCAATCAGTGGCTTATAGCCACTCTTCAGTTGCTTGGCACGGCGGGACACCACGTTGACCAGAATCATCGGGTCTGTGATTTTCTTCTGCGCTTCTCTTAAATAGTCGTCTCTCAAAGTCGTATTCCTCCGTATATGTGTTCAATTGGGAAAAACAGCGCAAAATGAAGAACCACAGAGCATTTGCAATAAAATTCTGCTAGGCATCGAATTCGGTTGTCATTTGTACAATTTCACCTAGGCCTGCACACTCACCATTTATATAGTGAGAAAAAACCCAGAAATTCCCATTGACAGGGAACCTCTCGATTCTACTGTTCACCGCTTTTCCAAAAATCATGAAGACGACTTTAGCTACTAAATCAGACCATACCAAAGAATGGTATGTTGTCGATGCTGCCAACGAAACACTCGGCCGCATTTCCGTAAAAATTGCCAACGTGCTCCGCGGTCGCCACAAGCCGACCTACACACCGCACGCTGACACAGGCGACTTCGTTGTGGTTATCAACGCTGAGAAGATTAAAGTCTCCGGCAAAAAGAACACAGACAAGAGCTACATGTTCTACTCTGGCTGGATGGGCGGCGAAAGCCACGTCAGCATGAGCGATATGCGCGCTAAAAAGCCTGAGTTCATCATCGAGCACTCTGTAAAAGGCATGCTCCCACGCAACAAGCTTGGTCGCGCAATGATCAAGAAACTTAAAATCCACGCTGGTGCCGAGCATCCTTACGAAGCACAACAGCCTAAACCTTTGGTTTAATAGCCCAATTTTAATACCATGAGCGAAGAAACATTTGTAACCGTCGGCCGTCGTAAGACAGCCACCGCACGCGTCCGCCTTACTCGCGGCACTGGCAAGGTAGTCGTTAACGGCTCCGAGCCTCTCGCCTACTTCAAGACTGAAGAATTTGCTAACGCAGCCCTCTCTCCTTTGAAGACAGTTGAGATGTCCGACCAAGTGGACATCACTGTAAAAGCACAAGGTGGCGGCCTCAACGGCCAAGCTGGTGCAGTTCGCCTCGGTATCGCCCGCGCTCTTGAGAAGCTGAACGCAGATTTGCGCGTGCCTCTCAAGCAAGAAGGCCACATGAAGCGTGACCCTCGCTCTCGTGAGCGTAAGAAAGCCGGCCAACCCGGTGCACGTAAGCGCTTCCAATTCTCGAAACGTTAAACCGCCGCGGCGGCAATGGTCGCATCTCTTTTTGCAACCCTCCAAAGCCGCGCAAGCGTGCCTTGGAGGGTTTTTTCGTTTCATTAGCTCCACTTAAAATCACTAATACAATCATGAATGCAGCAATCATAGGCGCCTCGGGCTACTCCGGCGAAGAACTGGTCCGGCTTCTTTCCCGGCACCCGGATGTTAAACTGACGGCAGTGACCTCGCGCTCGCTGGCAGGTAAATTAGTGGGCGATCAAATGCCGGCCCTGCGACATCTGGTGGGCGACCTGTCTTTTACCGCATCCAATCCGGCGGAGCTCGCCGCCTCCACGGAGATCGACATCTTTTTTCTCGCCCTCCCCCACGGCGTGGCTTCTGAGTTTGCCGATCCACTCTATCAAGCGGGCAAAACGGTGATCGACCTCAGCGCGGACTTCCGCCTCGGCTCGACTCGGGTGTACGAAGACTATTACGGCCAAGCACACCCGGCCCCACACCTACTGGAAGCCGCTCCCTATGTCATCCCGGAACTCGCCGACGACAAATGGAAGAGCGCCTCGCTGATTGCCTGCCCGGGCTGCTACCCGACCAGCATTCAATTGCCACTGGTCCCCTTGCTCAAAGCGGGACTGATCGACCCCAAGGGAATCATAATCAATAGCTACAGTGGTGTCAGCGGTGCCGGCCGTAAGGTCGCCGAAGACTTCATCTACTGCGAGCGCAACGAAAGCATGAAGGGCTATGGTATGCCCAAGCACCGCCACCTGTCCGAGATCGAAGAGCAACTCGAAAAAGCGGCCTTCGCCGACTGCATCGTGCAGTTCAACCCACACCTCGCCCCCATGTCACGCGGCATCTCCACCACCATCGTGGCCAAGGCCAAGCTCAAAGACTCTCTAAATAGTGTCTACGACACCTGGGAAAAGGCCTACGGCGGCAAGCCTTTCGTTTCCGTGCTGCCCACAGGCACCTTTCCAGACACCAAACACGTAACCGGCACTAACCGGGCCGACATATCCGCGGTGTACGACCCACGCACGGGCAATTTCATCATTAATTCTGTCATCGATAATCTCATCAAGGGTGCCAGTGGCCAAGCCGTCCAACTCATGAATCTAAAGTTCGGCTTCGAAGAAACCGCTGGCCTACTCTAATCTCAGCTCTCAGCTCTCAGCCCTCATCCTAATGATCCAAGTTCAGCTAATCGAAAATCCACAAGGTATCGCCGACTGCCCCGGCTTCAAATCCGCGGGTGTCGCCGCGGACATCCGGGAGAAGGGCGACCTCCAACGACTCGATCTGGCATTGGTGACAGCCGAGCAAGCTTGCAATGCTGCGGGGGTCTTCACGCTCAACGATGTGTGTGCCGCCCCCGTGCACGTGTGCAAGGCGATCCTCTCACAGCCCAACATGAAGGTCGCTGGCTTTGTTGCCAATAGCGGTAATGCCAACGCAGCTACAGCGGAACAGGGCATGCGCGACGCCAAGGAAATGTCTGCGATCGCACAGCTGGAGACCGGTATCGGCTCGCCTTTTTTGGTCTGCTCGACCGGGCGCATCGGACGCAAGCTGCCCATGGGCAAAATTAAATCCGGCATCGCCGCGGCCGCACACGCACTCAGCTCAGAAACACAGGCCTCGCTGGATGCAGCCGATGCCATTCTGACCTCCGACACCCGGCGCAAGTGCGCCACAGCACGCTTCACTTACCAAGGCCAAACACTCACCGTCGCGGGCATCGCCAAGGGCGCAGGCATGATCGAGCCCAATATGGCCACCATGCTCGCCTTCCTCGCCACCGATCTGGAGGTGGACAACGCCGCGCTGAAAGATACTCTGGTCCAAGCCTGCAATCAGACCTTTAACCGTATCTCAATCGACGGCGACATGAGCACCAACGACACCGTGCTACTACTCGCCAACGGCAAGTCCGGCTTGGTGCCCAACGATTCACCCGAACTGTTGCAAGCCTTCCGCGAGGCCGTGCTCCAGGTCTGCGATGCTCTGGCGGAAAAAATCGTCGGCGATGGTGAAAAAGTAACCAAACTGGTCGAATTAGTCGTCGAAGGCTGCCAAAGCGAACAGGACGCCGAAAAAGTGGCTCGCGCCGTGGGCAACTCTTTATTGGTCAAGACTTCCTGGTATGGCTCCGACCCAAACTGGGGCCGCCTCGCCGACGCCGCCGGCTACGCCCGCGTCGGACTCAAAGAAGCATGCTTCGACATCCACTACGACGATGTGCCCGCCCTCATCGGTGGACTCCCCCAAGACAGCAACCTCGCCCAGTGGAAAGCGATCGTGTCCAAAAAACGCTTCCGTATCACTCTCAATCTAAACCAAGGCAGCGGCAGCTTCCGCCTACTCACTTCCGATCTCAGTGAGGCCTACGTAGACTTCAATAAATCCGAATAATGTCCGATATTTCCCAACTCGACGTCACCACCAAGGCAGCCGTGCTGCTTGAAGCGCTTCCCTACATCCAACGCTTTCGCGATGCGATCTTTGTGGTGAAATACGGTGGTGCCTTTATGGACGATGCCGACCCGATGGTGCGCACCCGTGTCGCCACCGACATCGCCTTCTTGCATGCGGCCGGCATCAAAGTTGTGGTCGTACACGGCGGCGGCAAAGCCATCACACGCGCACTGGCTGAATCCAATGTACAAACACGCTTCGAGCACGGTCTTCGCGTCACCGACGCCGAGTCGGTCAAAGTGGTCGACCACACTCTCAACAAAATCGTCAACCTCGAGATTTGCGAAATCCTGCAGGCCAAAAACGCCCGCCCACTCGCGATTCCGGGTAACAACATCCTGGTCTGCGATAAGAAACAAGTCGTCGTGGACGGCGAAGAACTCGATCTGGGCTTCGTTGGTGAGACGCATACCGTCAAAACCAAAATCATTAAAAAGGCACTCAACGATGGCTACATCCCCATCATTTCGCCCATCGCCTGCGACGAAGACGGCCAAGTGTATAATACCAACGCCGACGCCGCCGCAGGTCGTGTGGCCGCCGCGCTGCGCGCCCGACGCCTCGTCTACCTCTGCGACGTGCCCGGACTGATGAAGGATATAAATGATCCCACCTCGCTAATCTCTTCACTCAACGCCGACGATGTCGCCGGCCTGGTCCAAGATGGCACCATCAACAAAGGCATGATTCCCAAAACCGACAGCGCCGTCAAAGCGCTCCGCAGTGGCGTGCACCGTGTCCACTTTATCGACGGCGAGCAGCCCCACAGCCTACTACTGGAAATTTTCACCGACAAGGGCGTCGGCACCGAAATCGTTAATTCGTAGCGAGCCTTTCGACTCGGTTAACCCGTTTTCAGTTTACCGTTCCTCAGTTCAACCGAAAACTGACAAACAGAAAACCAGCCAACTTTTTCCTCCCATGAACCACCATCCGACACTCATCAAAAACTATGGCCCGCCCGCGTTTAACGCCGTGCGGGGCCAAGGCGTGTATCTCTACGACGACGCCGACAACGAGTATTTAGATTTTGGCAGCGGCATCGCCGTCACTTCTGTGGGGCACTCCCACCCGAAATGGGTGGCGGCAATGCATACCCAAGCTGCCACACTCACTCATTGCAGCAACCTCTACGGCATCCCCGGACAGCAAAAGCTCGCCGACCGCCTCGTTGCTAAAGCTGGCCCTGGCCGGACGCTCTTCTGCAATAGCGGCGCCGAAGCCAACGAGGCTTTGATCAAACTGGCACGGCTGCACGGAAAAAAGCTGAGCGGCGAAGAAGGCAAACGCTTCACAGTCGTCGCCGCGAAAAATGCCTTCCACGGGCGGACCTTCGGCGGTATGGGCGCCACACCTCAGGAAAAGATCCAAGGCGGCTTCCGGCCCATGCTGGAAGGCTTTAAATTTGGTGAGCTCAACAACATCGAGAGTTTCGACCAATTAGTCGACGACTCCGTAGCCGCCGTATTCATCGAATCCATACAAGGCGAAGGTGGCCTCTTCCCTGCCGAAAGCAGCTTCCTACAAGAATTACGGGCACTCTGCACCGAGCGGGGCGCACTGCTCATGCTGGATGAAGTGCAATGCGGCATCGGCCGCAGTGGACACTTTTTCGCCTTCGAAGCCAGCGGCGTCCAACCCGACGCGATCGGTATGGCCAAAGGCCTCGGCGCCGGCTTCCCGATCGGCGCCATCTGGGTCTCGGAGCCCTACGCCGCGCTCTTCCAGCCCGGCTCGCACGGCACGACTTTTGGGGGCAGCCCGCTCGCCTGTGCCGCTGCCAACGCCACCCTCGACATTATCGAAGAGGAGCAACTCATCCAACAGGTGGCTGCCAACAGCCCGGCCTGGCACGCTCAACTACAAAAACTCGCCCAAAAGTATCCCGAGCTGATTGCTGGCATACGGGGTGCTGGATACATGGTCGGCCTCGTGCTCAAGCCCGAAGGCCTCAACCTCAGCATCACAGCGGCCGCCCGTGAGAAAAAGCTACTCGTCGTCCCCGCGGGCAACAATGTCGTTCGCTTGCTGCCCGCACTCATCGCGACACCCGCACAACTCAGCGAATCCGTCGAAATCCTCGATGCCATCTTCGCCAACACCGAAGCTTAAACTTCGAATATTAAATCATTTCTAACTCCTTTAATAAAAACCATTACACTCAACATTCAGCGTTCGAGCTCGAACCCTCGATGTTCCCCCAGTCATGCACCACTTTTTAAAAGAAACCGATTTCAGCCTCGAACAGGCCCAACAGGTATTCCTGTTGGCCAAGCAATTCAAAGCCGAACGGGCCAGCTCGGCGCAGCCACTCAGCACTCAATCCTGGGGCCTACTTTTTTACAAGAGCAGCACCCGCACCCGGATCTCCTTCGAAGTCGGCGTGCATGAACTCGGCGGACATCCCGTCGTGCTCAACTCACAAAACACTCAGATCGGACGCGGCGAAACCATCGAAGATACCGCCAAAGTTATGTCGCGCTACCTGCACGGCCTCGTCATCCGGACCTTTGCCCACAGCATCATCGAAGACTTTGCCGCGCATGCCAGCATGCCCATTGTCAACGGCCTGACCGACTTCAACCAC
Organism: Thalassobacterium maritimum; assembly: GCF_031127805.1. NCBI lineage: Bacteria > Pseudomonadati > Verrucomicrobiota > Opitutia > Puniceicoccales > Coraliomargaritaceae > Thalassobacterium > Thalassobacterium maritimum. Next base: position 76,443 of record NZ_JARXHW010000010.1, read on the forward strand.
CCCTGCCAACTCTACACCGATATTTTCACTCTGTTGGAGCGCTACTCGCCCGAGGACATGGATATCGAAACGCTCAAAGGCAAAAAAGTCGCCTTCCTCGGCGACTGCGCCAGCAACATGGCCAACTCGTGGATTCATACTGCCGCCATGTTCGGCATGGAGATCGTACTGGCAGGCCCCGAAGGTTTTGAGCCCGGCAGCGAAATCGATGACGCTCTCAAAGCCGACGGACTGGAATTAAACTACACTTTCACGACCGATCCCACAGCCGCCTTCCAAGACGCCGACGTCATCTACACCGATGTCTGGGTTTCCATGGGCGACGAAGCCGAAGCCGAGAAACGCAAAGCCGAGATGGCCCCTTATCAAGTAACCCGCGAACTACTCGCCCTAGCCAAAAGCGAGGCCTACTTCATGCACTGCCTCCCCGCCCACGCCGGCGAAGAAGTCAGCCAAGAAGTGCTCGATAGCCCACAAAGCATCATCTTCGACGAAGCCGAAAACCGCCTCCACGCCCAAAAGGCAATCATGGCGAAATTAGTCGAACTGAACGCCTAAAGGAGGCGTATCCGCTCGCCGAACGCCACCGACAGGCTCAGGCTCTACATCGGCTGTCGACAAGCACTGCGCCCACAAAGCAATACTCCTTGGTACATCGCCCCCTTTCCTCTTGCGAGGCTCGCTTGCGACATTTATCGCCTAGGTGCAAATGCGCATTCAATTTCTGCCTCTTTGCTTCACCCTACTTTCCGCCATCGCTTGCGCGAGCTTCCTAGGCTGCGCCAAAGGCCAGAGCAACGTCGAGAAAGGTAACGCAGAACAGGAGCTCTATATCGGGATCGGCACCGAGCCTGAAGGGCTCGACCCACACATCGTGACAGGTGTCACGGAGCACTACGTGCTGCTCTCCCTCTTTGAAGGGCTCACCACTGTGCACCCCGAAACACTAGAAATCGAGCCTGGCGTCGCACAGTCATGGGAGCTCTCTGCCGATGGACTACGCTACACCTTTCACCTAAATCCCGCCGCCCGCTGGTCCAATGGTGATCCGCTCACTGCGGAAGATTTCCTTTTCGCCTACGAGCGCATACTCAGCCCCGCCATGGGTGCACCCTACGCCTACATGCTCTATTGCATTCGCGGCGCCGAAGCCTTCAACAAAGGCGAGCTGCAAAATTTTGCACAAGTCGGCCTCAGCTCGCCCGACCCACATACGCTCATCATCGAGCTGGAAGCGCCCACTCCTTATTTACTCAGCCTCCCCACCCACTACACATGGTTCCCGCTACACAAAGCCAGCGTGCTCGCGCACGGCGGCATGACAGATCGCATCTCCAAATGGACCAAGCCTGACAACCTCGTCAGCAACGGCCCTTTCCAGCTCGACACCTGGCGGCTCAACCACTCCATCCACGTCACCAAAAACCCTTATTACACGGCTCAAGAAAGCGTCCGACTCCAGGGCATACATTTTCTACCCATCGCCATCGACGCCGAAGAGCGCGCTTTTCGAACGCAGCAACTGCACATAACCAGCACAGTTCCGATCCCACGAATCGACTGGTATCGCCAAAACCAACCCGAGCGTATGCGCTTCGACACCTACCTGGGCGTTTACTACTACGCCATCAACACCGAGCACGGCCCCCTCAAAGATGCCCGCGTGCGCAAAGCGCTCGCCTACTCGATCGATCGCGAAGCTCTCACCGAGCATGTACTCAAAGCAGGTCAAAAGCCCGCCTATCATTTCACCCCGCCCAACACCGGCGGCTATAGCGCCGAAGTCAAATTACCCTACAATCCCGAACTCGCCCGCCAACTACTGGCCGAAGCCGGCTACCCTGGCGGCGAAGGCTTCCCCACCTTTGAGCTGCTGTTCAACACCAGCGAATCGCACCGCACAGTCGCAGTGGCCATCCAGCAGATGTGGAAACAGGAACTCGGCATCGACATCGGCCTCTACAATCAAGAGTGGAAAGTATACCTCGCCACCCGCAAAGCCCGCGACTTCGACATCGTGCGCGCCGCCTGGATCGGCGACTACGTCGACCCCAACACCTTCCTCAGCCTAATCACCAGCGACAATGGCAACAACCACACGAATTGGGGCAGCGCACAGTACGATCAACTCATTCGACAAGCCGCCACCGAACAAGACCCCAACGCACGCTTGGATCTGTTCCAAAAGGCCGAAAAGATCCTAATCGAGGAAATGCCCGTTATCCCAATTTACTTCTATGTGCGCAGCATGCTGATCGACGAATCCGTGCAAGGCTGGTCGCCCAATATTCTCGATTACCACCCCTATCAGGATGTGTGGCTCAAGCCCACGACGCTCCCGACCGACGCCGGAGCAGCGCAATAAATTCGCCGCCCTCCCCAGTATAAGTGCAAATGCCACAGGCTCAGACACCGTCTGCCCATATATACCGAGTGCCCTTTTATAGCCGAGATCATAAAAGCTCTGGAGCTATACCTATAAACCCAATCACATATCCGTATAGATTTGCACTCAACGAAAAGAGACTTCAGAATTGGCACACAATTTGATAAGGAAGAAACATAATATGAAGCTTATAAAACTATGCCCCCTACTATGTGTATATTTTACGATGAGCTTCAATGCCTTCGGTCAATCTCCTCCAGTGGACTTGGCAGATCTGAGTCTAGGCGATTTACTAAATGCGAAAATCATTCGTTCGCAGTCGAATCAGATCACACAAGATAACTTCAACAAGGATCCATTAAATCGACCAAAAGCTCATTTAGTTTCCGACCGCTTACATGTCAGCCTTAGCTACATCGACGTAAAATTCGACACCTACAAAGATGGCACGAAGGACTTATCCACAAGTGATGTACTCTGGTCTGGTCCCGGCAGCCTCGAAGCACGCACAGATGAGAACTTCCCTGTCGTGCCGACAATCATATACCAGCAAGCAGTCCAATTCACTGCTTCCTATGACATCTCTGAGCGCTACAGTATCCATGCAAGTATCCCCTATATCCGCCAAGAGACGGAGCATATCAGCAGTGTGCCAGGATTTAGCGACTTCACGATCGTGAGCCAAGGCATTGGTGACATTGAGATCGGTGCCTCTTGGTTCGTACCATTGAATTCAAGCAACAGTATGCTTTTCAATCTAGGCCTCAGCTTACCAACTGGATCCATCGACGAAAAGGGACGCACCCCTCGTGATGCCAATAGGGATACTCAGCTTCCCTACACGATGCAGCTTGGCTCTGGCACCTATGACCTGCGCCCTTCAATCACTTATACAGGGAAGTCAGGTCTTTGGCGCTACGGAGCGAACTTAAACCTCACCCTACGAACTGGAAAGAACTCTCGAAATTACAGTTTAGGCAACGTTTACCAAGCTGATATCTGGACTCGCTACGAACGCTGTGACTGGATTCAACCATCGTTTAGAGTCAACGCAATCGTATGGGATCGAATTAGCGGACAGGACGACGAGATCACCACGGCAGGCCCGTATCCTTACCCCGCAGCAGTCACGAATCCGGACTATTTTGGGGGCACTAAGTTCATCACACAGTTTGGATTACGCCTCAAAGACCCTAAGGGCTTACTGAAAAATACATTTTTGGAGCTGGAAGCAGGACTCCCGATCTATCAACGCTTGAATGGCCCACAGCCCTCCGAGAACTGGCGCATGTCCGCAAGCTTTGTGCTCAATTTTTAACACATGCCTACAACAATAATCATGCCGAGAGTCCTGCCGTGGCTGTCGGCTTTCATTCTGCTGCTGAACATGGCTTCAGCCTCGCATGAAAGGGCGATCATTGAGGAAAACGATGGCAAAGCACTATTAATTTATAACATTGCCAAATTTTCGGTCTGGCCAGCGGGCTCAGAGCCAGAAGGCGCACCATTTACATTTAGCTTATGGGAAGATGCCCCACTCTTTGCAGCATTTCATAATATTGAGGGCCTAAAGGCACAAGGCCACGAGGTCTTAATCAACTACCATACGCAAGATAGCTTTCCAGCAGACTGCAAAGTGCTCGTCATCCCCAAGCATCAACTACAAAAATTCATTGCGAGCAAAAACGAGCTCAAGAGCAGACCGATACTAACCGTCACCACGGACATGAGTGTTTTCGACGCAGGAGCCATGGTATTGGTCGATGTGGTCGATGATCGATTGGCATTTTCCGTCAATCTACAAGCAGTCAAGGCAAGCGGTCTCGAAATCAGTGGCAATCTGTTACGTCACGCACGAAAGGTAAATTTCTAATCGCTCATGCATAATCGCTTCGCACAACTACCCGTTCGCAACAAGCTCACATGCATCATTACCTGCGCGGCCCTCTTAGCTGTGACGCTCAGCGGCATGATCACGATCATCACACAAGCTCGGATCGCGCACAACGGACTACAACGCGAAATCGAATCCACCACCGATTTACTTGCGTCCAATGTAGCGGCATCACTTTTCTTTGACTCGAAGTCGGAAGCAGAAAAAACGCTATCATCCTTACGCTTTAAAAAACACGTAGAAGCCGCGATATTGCACACACTGGAAGGCAAACCATTTGCTACATATAGCTCACCAGATAATCACCACGCACACACAGAATTGCCCACGCCGGAGGAGTGCAGCACTTTGACTCCCTGCCTAGCAGTCGAACGAGATGTCAGCGTAGACGGAGATGTGATAGGTCGCGTTACAGTTATATCCTCTAAAAAGCCAGTTGTATCCGCCATACTCAGCTCCGCGGTCACAGCATTTCTAGCGATCCTACTTAGCACCACACTTGCCATCAAATTGGCACACGGATACTTGCGCCGCGTCTCCGCCCCGGTCGAAGAACTCGCCAAAATTGCCGATCAAGTTTCTCTAACTGAAAACTACAGTTTACGTTCACAGCACAATAGTAAAGATGAACTAGGCCAGCTATCGCGCGCATTCAACCACATGCTAGCTCGTATCCAACAATCCGATACTCGCCTAAGGCAAGCGACCGAGGAACTCTCCAAGCGTGTCGGGGAGCTTCACATCGAAAAAGAAGAACGAGCTCTCGCCCAAGAACGAGAGAAACGTATGCAGGACCGCCTCGCGGAGGCCCAACGACTCAAATCTCAAAGTTTGCAAGATGCCAAAGAAGCCGCCGAACAAGCAAATCGTATAAAATCCGAATTTCTCGCATCGATGAGTCATGAAATTCGGACTCCTATGAATGGAGTCATCGGATACGCATCTTTACTCAGAGACAGTGAGCTAGACGAAGAGCAACAAGAGTTCATCGACATCATCCACGACAGCGGAAACACCCTGTTGCGATTGCTAGACGACATACTCGACTTTTCAAAAATTGAGGCCGGTCGATTAGAAACCCAAAGGCAGAGCTTTGACCTGCGCACACTGGTAAAGGATGTGACTCTATTATTTCAAGAGCCTCTAAAAAATAAAGATGTCGAGCTACTCACAAACATCGAAGCAGCCGTCCCCACATTGATCGATTCAGACCCGCACCGCATTAGACAAATCTTCATCAACCTCGTCGGGAATGCCATCAAGTTCACACCAAAAGGCTCTATAGAAATCCGTATTGGATATGCTAATTTCAACCATCAATCAGATCCACACGAATACGCGGGCGCCATAGATTGCTCCGTCGCAGACACCGGCATCGGGATATCTACAGACGATCAGCAACGCTTATTTGACGTATTCACACAAGTGGATTCATCAGCTACGAGGAAGTATGAAGGCGTAGGTCTCGGCCTAGCGATAAGCAAACGGCTGTGCGAGATACTCGGCGGCTCCATCAAATTGCACAGTGAGTTGGGAGTCGGCTCCACCTTTCACTTTTCGATCCCAGTTCACCCGGCTGCAGAGCTAAAAGAACTAATTTCCACTGCACCAACAACTGCGTCAGGCGCGCCTTTAAAGAAAGGCGGATGGAACATGTTAGTTGTCGAAGATCATCCCGTAAATGCTAAGCTACTCGCCGCACTTCTAGAAAAAGCAGGCTATGCCTGTGACATCGCTTACAACGCGACTGAGTGCATCGAAAAGATGGACGAGCTGCACTACGACATAGTTTTTATGGATATCAATATGCCTGGCATGGACGGATTCGAGCTGACGGCTCACATTCGCGAACAAGAAGCCAACTTTGATAGCACACAGCGCACCCAAATCATCGCAGTCACCGCTTGGGCGATGAAAGGAATGAAGGAACGTTGCTTAGAAGCCGGCATGAATGGCTACTTATCCAAACCGGTCATTTTCGAAGAACTAACGGCGACCGTAGAAGATCTGTCTCCCCGCAGATAGACTTAGAAGCGCAGCTTAGACGATTCGGATAGCGAATAAGCTTTTCTCAGCGCACGCATCTGACAATGTGCTTGGTTTCCCAGTTATAAAATCCCCCATGACTCAGCAAACTGATATCCTTGCGCAATTTCGCACCATTTTGGGCGCGAGCAATCTCTACACCGGCGAAAAGAAGACGGCCTATTATCGCTCAGGCTTTCGCTCTGGCATCGGCGGCGCACTCGCGGTCGCCTTTCCTCAAACTTTGCTACAACAATGGCAAGTGCTACAAGTCTGCGTCGACAACGGCTGCGCAATTATCATGCAAGGCGCCAAGACTGGCCTTACTGAAGGCTCCTGCCCCAGCGGCGATGACTACGGGCGCCCAGTCGTCATTATCAACACCTCGCGGCTCAAGAAACTCATCCTTCTCGCCGGCGGCAAGCAGGCACTCGCCTTTCCGGGCACCACCTTACACGAGCTGGAAAACCAACTGGCACCGCTCCAACGCGCACCGCACTCCGTGATCGGATCCACCACCATTGGCGCCACTATCGTGGGTGGCATCGCCAATAATGCCGGCGGCGCGCTCTGCAAGCGTGGCTCCTCCTACACCACGCTCTCGCTCTTCGCCCAAGTAAACGCCGACGGCAAACTCTGCTTGGTCAATAAGCTAGGTATCAAGGGCCTAGGCGACACTCCGGAAGAGATTTTCGAACGGCTGGAAAGCGGGCGGATCGACGATGCCGACTTAGAAGCGTGGGATGCCCCGGCCTCCGACCGCGAATACGCCGACCGCATTCGCGACCTCGAGACCGATGCGCCCAACCGCTACAACGCAGACCCGAAACGACTCTGCGATGTGAGCGGCAGCGCGGGCAAGGTCGCGGCCTTTGCCGTGCGTGTCGACACCTACCCGCTGCCCAAGAAAAAACAGGTATTCTTCCTCGGCAGTAATAACCCGAACGACTTCAGCGCACTGCGCACACATATTCTCGGGCAATTCAAAGAACTGCCCGAGATGTGCGAATATATGAACCGAGACATCTTTACCGTGGCCGAGCGCTACGGCAAAGATGTCTTTCTATCCATCAAATACATCGGCACCCGTCGCTTACCAGCGGCCTACGCCCTCAAATCGGCGGTCGAATACCGACTCAACAAACTCAGTTTCTTACCAAAGTTCCTGCCCGACCTCAGCCTGTATCACGCCAGCCGTCTATTTCCGCAGCACTTACCCCAGCGCCTACTCGAATACCGCGACCGCTTTAAATACTACCTGATCCTCAGCATGTCGGACGATGGGATCGAAGAAGCACGCCGCTATCTAAGCGAGCAATGGAGCCAGCGCGAGGGCGTGGACTTCTTCGAATGCACGCCCAAAGAACAAGAGGCCGCCATGCTGCATCGCTTCGCCGCAGCCGGCGCTGCAATACGCTATCAAAACGTGCACCAAAAACAAACCGAAGAAGTACTGGCACTCGACGTCGCACTGCTGGGCAATGACCCTGATTGGGTCGAAACGCTCCCGCCCGAAGTGAGCGAGCACTTGGACCTCTCACTTGATTATGGGCATTTCATGTGTCACGTATTCCACCGTGACTATATTTTCAAAAAAGGCACCGACCTCAAAGCAATGAAAGCGCTGCTACTAGAACGCCTCGACGCGAAAGGCGCAAAATATCCTGCCGAACACAATGTCGGGCATCTCTACCAAGCCGAACCGCAACTCAAGGCATTCTACGAACAGCTGGATCCAACCAATACTTTCAATCCTGGCATCGGAAAAAGTAGTAAACGCCCACGTAGTATCATTACTTGACCTCCGGCCGCGACGACCGCGATGCTGGCAAAAAAGGCTCCAAAGATACACCGACCGATGTATTCACTCCGCTCATACCAACAAGAAGCAGTCGATCGTACACTCCAGTATTTCAGGAGACGCCGCAACCCAGCAGTGATTGTTTTGCCGACCGGTGCTGGCAAGAGCCTGGTCATCGCGGAACTCGCAAAGATTGCTAAAGGCCGTGTCTTGGTGCTCGCCCACGTCAAAGAACTGGTCGAGCAAAACCATCTTAAATACGAAAGCTATGGCCTCAAAGCGGGCATCTACTCGGCGGGGCTCAACCAAAAAGATCACGTAAACAAGGTAATCTTTGGCAGCATTCAATCGGTCGCCAAAGCGCGCGAATCCTTCTTTAGTGATTTCACACTGGTTGTGATCGATGAATGTCACCGCATTGGACTGGAGCCGGAAAGTCAGTATGCCAAAGTTATCAAACAACTCAAATTGAACAACCCGCGCATTTGTATCCTCGGCCTGACGGCCACGCCCTATCGCTTAGGGCTCGGCTGGATTTATAACTACGCACTGCGCGGCGAATTAAAAACTAAAGAGCCGCGCTTTTTCAAACACTGCATTTACGACCTGCCGCTGGAGTATATGATCCGGAATCGATATCTGACGCCACCGGTCAAAGTCGACATCCCCGTCACCAGCTATGATTTCTCTGAGCTCAGCCAAGGCGGCCAAGCCTTCACCATGGCGCAAGTGGAAGAAGTGCTGCATCAACAGCGACGCCTCACGCCCCTGATCATTAAGAACATCATCGACATTACCGAGCGCGACCAGCGAGAGGGCGTCATGATATTCAGCTCCACCGTGAAACACGCGCAAGAAATCATGGACCACCTGCCGGCCGGTCAGGCGCGACTCGTCATCGGTTCCACCGAACTGAGCGAGCGCGACCAAATCGTAAATGATTTTAAACAGCGTGCCTTCAAATATTTGGTCAACGTATCCGTATTGACCACTGGCTTCGACGCCGCACACGTGGATGTGATCGCGATCCTGCGTCCCACTGAATCCATTAGTTTGTACCAACAAATCATAGGTCGTGGTCTGCGGCTAGATACTGGCAAAAAGGACTGCTTGGTATTAGATTATACTGGAATGGGACATAGCATTTTTAGCCCAGAGGTGGGCGAGAAAAAGACAGAATCCGAATCGGTTCCGGTGCAAGTGCCCTGCCCTGAATGCGGCTTCGTCAATGATTTCTGGGGTATCGTCGATGAGGCTGGCAATCTGATCGAGCATTTCGGCCGCATATGCCGCGGCGGTCAAGTCAACCCCCAGACCTATGTATTCACCCCCTGCGGTTATCGCTTCCGCTTTAAAATTTGTGAGCAATGCGGCGCTCAAAATGATATCACTGCGCGCGACTGCCCGCACTGCGGCAACGTGCTGATCGACCCCGATGTAAAACTCAAACAAGCCCGCCTCTCCAAAGACGCCCACGTGCTGACACCTGACTCGATTGAGATGCTGGAGCGAGTCGACAAAAAAGGAACTCCCTATTTGCAAGTAAAGTATTACGATTACGACGCACAGTTTCTATCGGAGATGCACTACCTCAATAATTCGATCAGCCAGAAAAAGTTCACGATCAACTTCCTAAGGTCACACCTGCGAAGGCCCGAACAGCCCGTACAGATACGCTCTGTTGAGGAAGCGATCCAATTACAGCCGCAGTTGCGCATGCCGGCATTTGTGATCGCTCGCAAGCAAGGCAAGTTCTGGAAGATTACCGAAAAAATATTTAGCGAAGAGCTGTAATGATGCCCCCCCGGTTCGAAGAACCGAGGATACAGAGAGCTACGCACCCCGGTTCGAAGAACCGAGGATACAGAGAGCTACGCACCCTGGTTCGAAGAACCGAGGATGCGGCCACCCTCTACTTCAAGAGGTTCTTAATGTCGTCGAGGTTCACCTTGGCATTCGCCGCTTTACTCTCATCGAAGAGTTCTTGCAAGATCTCGGCCTTCTTCGCCTGCAGCTCCAGCACCTTTTCCTCCACGGTGTTGGCAGCGATCAGCTTGATACTGGTCACCACCTTGGTTTGCCCGATACGGTGGGCCCGGTCGGTGGCTTGGGCTTCGGCGGCGGGATTCCACCATGGGTCATAGTGCACGACGGTGTCGGCTCCCGTGAGGTTGAGACCGGTGCCGCCGGCTTTCAGTGAGATCAAAAATACGGGAATGCTTTCGTCCTCGTTAAACTGATCACAGATAGCGAGGCGATTCTTAGTCTTACCATCGAGGTAGCAAAATTTGTGGCCTTTCTGCTCTAAATGCTCGGCCAGCAGTTGCAGCGCGGTCACGAAGCTGGAAAAGACTAGAATGCGGCTACCGGCGTCGAGACACTCATCCAGCACTTCGTCGAAGGCCGCCAGTTTGGCCGAGTCTTTGGCTGGAAATTCTTCGTCTAGGATGCGTGGGTCCACACAGGCCTGACGCAGACGTAGTAACTCGGTGAAGGCGGCAAATTGCACACGGCCGGCGTTGGCACCGGACATTTCCAAATTAAAGATGTCGCGACGGGTTTTCTCCAAGGTGTCTTGGTAAAAGCGTTGTTGCTTATTGCCGAGCTCACAGAAGAAGGTCTTCTCGATCTTATCGGGCAGCTCAGGCGCCACTTCTTTTTTGGTGCGGCGCAGGATGTAAGCGGCAGCGCGCTCGGCTTGGCGTTTGTTGTGCCATGCCTTATCGTCCTGCGACATCTTGCCGGCAGGCTTTTGCAGATAGCCTGGCATGAGAAAGCTAAAGAGCGAGAGCAGATCATCGAGGGAGTTTTCCACGGGAGTGCCCGTCAGCAAAAAGCGCCCATCGGCATGCAAACTGGTCAACGTCTTGGCGTTTTGGCTGCGACGGTTTTTAATGTGCTGCGCTTCATCACCAATCACCACACACCAGTCCATCGTGCCGAGCAGTTCGGCATCTTGGCGCAAGGTACCGTAGGAAGTGATGATCAGGTCATATTCCTCCAGCACCACGGGCTCTTTGGCGCGCTTGGGGCCATGGTGCTTGTGTGTCTTCAGGTTGGGGGTAAAACGCGCGGTTTCACGCAGCCAGTTCTCAACCAAACTGGCCGGACAAACCACCAACGCAGGCCGCTTGGCGGCGGGCTTGCCCCCCGACGGCCCCGAGCCTTGCGTGACAATACACTCAATCAATGCGAGTGCCTGCAAAGTTTTCCCCAAGCCCATTTCGTCGGCGAGAATGCCGCCCAACTGGTGCCGGTAGAGGTGCCAGAACCAGGCCACCCCGATGCGTTGATAGGTGCGCAAAATAGCATCAAATCCGGGCCGGATGGGCGCAGCCTCCAAAGCACCGACTTCCTTGAGTGCGCGACTGCGCGACTGCCAAGCTTGCGGCGGCTGCCAGCCTTCGCAAAGTTCGTCCAACAAGTCTTCGACATCGATCAAGTCTTGCGTTTCGAGGCGCTTAGAAAAAGTGGGCGTAAAGGGACGGTCGGCCTGGCCACTGACAGAGCGTTCGAGTTGATGCAATTGCTCAACCGACGTACGGTCGAGCAAAGTAATCGCGCCGCCCTCGGCTTCGACGTAGTTTTTGCCACTCGCCAAAGCGCGCCGCAGCTCCATCTCGTCCGTGCTCTGACTGAGACTCACCTCAAGGGCGAATTTACCGCCGTCTTCTTTAGCTTCCACCCGTAAGGCTGACACTTCGACGGCCTGCAACTTGGACTTAAAATTATCGGTAAACTCTGCCTGCCAGTCGCGCTCCAGCGCTTTCCAATGGCCTGCCAGAAAGTTGAGCACCTTATGGCGATCGCGCAGCCACCACTTGCGATTGCTGGGTTCGAGCATAAAGCCTTCGGCCTTCAACAGCGTGCGCAAGGGCTGCACCGAGGCGGTATCGCCAGATGGCAGACGGATCGCGAGATAATGCGGCGAGCCATCGACCACCACGCTCTTGTGAGAAAAATTCTCCATCGAGGCGGCAGCTTCACTGGCGACGGGATAGTCGGCCTTGCGGGCCTGCCATAGCTTCGCCCCCTTCGACTCTGCAATCCGGCGCAGATTGGGCTTGGACTTTTCGCGTAGGCTTATGTTGGCAGGAAAGCTGCGCTTTTTCACTGGCTCGGGCTTCGGGTCGAGCGTCACTGGCTCCGGTTCGGGCTGCTCGGGCTTGGCTAGCTCGGGTTCACCTAAAAATTCATGCACCCCGGGCAATGTGCCCCCCACCCAATCAATGGGCGCGTTGGGCTTCTTGACCCAATACACAATCGACTCTCCCCGCACAGCATCCAGCAGCTGACGCAGTTGTGCCCCCGTAAGCTGTAACAAACTCGAGAGCTTGCCACCACACCACGACTCTACCAGCTTGAGCACCGCGACCTGCTGCGGCGCCACCTTATACTTTTGACGCGGGTTGAGCTTATTTAGCGGCAAGATCTCACGCCCGGCGGCGGCATCCAGCTTGAGCACAATTGCGCCACGCCCAGCCGCCTCTTCCAAGTTCGGCGGCAAAAAGATCAACACACGCAATAGCAATCCATCCGCCCCCAGCTTGATAGAACGCACGCGGGGCAATTTAGGCGCTTTCTCCGGAGCCGGCGCGGGCTTAGGCTCGGGGGTCGCCGCCAAAGCCTCGGCCACTTTGGCATGTTTCGCCTCTTCTTTGAGTGCTTGATAGTGCAGCGCTGTCGCCAGCACGTGCACGCATACTTTACGCCGACGCCCATCCAGACAAGAGCAACTGCTCTCGGCAAATACCGTCGAACGCAAATTGAGCTCGGGGGTATAGACCGCATCGCCCCCATCGACTAGCCCTTTTAATACAGGACTCTCCCATTCGGCCGATTCGACAGCATGCGCTTCAAAGAGCTTTTCTGCCTGGCGAAAAAGAATACCACCCCCCAATTCAATCAGGAAGTTACGGTCAAAAGTTGGTGCGGGTTTTGAGGGAAGTGCCATAAACAGGGAGAATCGGACAAAATATCGGGGCCGAGGCAACCCCGCAAAAAAATTTCCTATTTCCAGAATTGCAGCCCACCATGCAATTCCTATCGATGGGGCGGATGAAAACCAAGGTTGCTGTTATACTATCCGGCTGTGGCGTCTATGACGGCGCGGAAATCCAAGAATCCGTGCTCACACTGTTGGCCCTCGCGAAGGCAGGCGCCGAAGTCAGCTGCATCGCGCCCGACATCGCACAGAGACATGTCATCGACCATGCCACTGGCGAAGAATTGGAAGACGAAGACCGCAACGTCATGACCGAGGCAGCACGCATCTCACGCGGCGAAATCCTCCCCTTTGACAATGTACGAGCCGAAAACTTTGACGCATTTATTTATGTAGGCGGCTTCGGCGTCGCCAAAAACCTCTCCAGCTACGCCTTCGACGGCAGCGATTATGATGTCGACCCCGCTGTGATCGACCTGATCCAGAGCGCCCACGAGGCAGGCAAAGCGCAGGGCTTCATGTGTATCGCCCCCGTTCTGGCAGCACGCGCCCTGGGTGCGCAACACGTGCAATTGACCATCGGAAACGACTCAGATGCAGCCACCGCCATAGAAGCTAAAGGCGCCCGCCACCTCGCCTGCAAGGTCGACTCCATCGTAGTGGACGAGGCAAATCGCGTAGTCAGCACACCCGCATATATGCTCGCCAAATCGATTACTGAAGCCGAAGCTGGTATCAATCAACTGGTCAATGCCGTGCTTAAATTTTGCTAATAGCGCGCAATATCCAGATTGCGAGCTTGACGGAGCGAATTTGAGGCCTTTAATCCGCGCATTCCAAAGCAGCCTAGCTCTGTAAAACACATTTAATCTAAGAAACAAATCCCATGGGACAGCCAAAACGCAAACAATCCAAGCAACGCAGCCGTAAACGCCGCGGTGCTACAACTTTCGCACTGCCACAATTGTCAAAAGACTCACAAGATGGCACATTGTTCCGCCCACACCGCGTGAACCCTGCCAATGGCATGTATCGTGGCCGCCAAGTGCTAGATGTCGAAGTCTAAGCACTCGGACGCGTCATAACATTTACATCTGACTTCCTATATGCGCGCACCCGACGGTAAATGCACCATCGCGGTCGATGTCATGGGAAGCGACCTCGGGCCCACGGAATTTATCCGTGGGCTTTTGTATGCCACCGAGGAGCTCAAGCTCGACTGCGACTTCACTTTGTGCGGCAAGGGCCGCTTAATCGAGCGACTACTCAAAGTACGCAAGTCCTCGATCGATCCTGCGAAAATTAGCATCCATGACGCCAGCGAAGTGGTCGGCATGGATGAAAAGCCAATCCAAGCGCTACGTAAGAAGAAAGATTCTTCGATGGTGCAAGCGATCGAGCAACTACGTGCAGGCAAGGCCGACGCAGTTGTGAGCTGCGGCAATACAGGCGCGCTGATGGCGGGTGGCACACTGCGACTACGCCCACTCGATGGCGTAGATCGCCCAGCTCTGGGGATTATCATCCCTAGCAGACGCAAACCTTTCGTATTGATCGATGTCGGCGCCAACCCAGAGTCCACTGCGCTCAATCTCGTCCAGAATGCAGTGCTCGGCGCCAACTATGCGAAGGCCGCACTGGGCTGCACCAGTCCGCGCGTCGCCCTACTCACCATCGGCACCGAAGAGGGCAAGGGCAACAGCTTGATCAATGCCACCCACATGGACCTACAAAAGATCAACAACAAGGTGATCAATTATGTCGGTCCGATCGAAGGCTTTCAGCTATTCGAAGGCGACGTCGATGTCGTCGTCTGCGACGGCTTTGTCGGCAATATCGTGCTCAAATCCAGCGAGGCTCTATTCGGCTTCATCGGCGACACCATCAAACAAGAGCTGGTCCGCAATCCCAAACGCATCCTCGGCGCCGCACTTTCCAAGTCAGCCTTTCGCGACATGAAAGAACGCCTCAGCCCCGACCAACACGCGGGCGCGCCTCTACTCGGACTAAAAGGGAACATTTTAAAATCTCACGGCTCCTCTAATTATATTGCGATCGCCAATGCATTGCGGATCGCCCGCGAGGTTGTGATGCATGATATGATTGACTCTATCGGCTCAGATATCAATCAAGTGGGTGATCTGATCTAGAAGAATCTGCCCGACACCACATAAAAGGCGAGCAGGCTTCATCTGGCCACTCACGCAGAATTTAATTTTTATTTCAATGCCACAGCCTACTCAATCCGTAATCATCACCGGAACTGGAGCGTACACGCCCGCGAATGTAGTCACCAACGATGATATGGCCCAAATTGTGGAGACTTCGGACGAATGGATCCGCACACGCTCCGGCATCAGTGAACGCCGCTTCGCCGCCGAAGACGAAACCACCAGCGACATGGCCCTAAAGGCCGCGGAACAGGCAATCGAAGCTGCCGGCATTGATCGCAGCGAGATCGATCTCGTCATCGTCGCCACCATGACGCCCGATATGCCCTTTCCTTCCACGGCATGCCTGCTCCAACACAAGCTAGGGCTCAATAATATTACCGCATTTGACCTCCAGGCCGCCTGCTCTGGCTTCATCTACGCGCTCAACACTGGCAGTAATATGCTGCGCTCCGGAGCCTATAAAAAGGCCCTCATCGTAGGCGCCGAAAAGATGAGCTCGATCTTAGACTTTGAAGATCGCACCACCTGCGTGCTTTTTGGCGACGGCGCCAGCGCTGTCATTTTAGAACCCTCCGAGCAGCAGCAAGTCGGAGTGCTCGACTCAATCACAGGCTCTGACGGTTCCAACCCCAGCCTTCTATTCCAAGCAGCCGGCGGTTCCGCCATTCCTGCCAGCGCAGAGTCTGTCGCAGCGCGCCAGCATTTCATAAAAATGAACGGCAAAGAGATCTTTAAGCTCGCCGTTCGAGTCATGGGCCAAGTCAGCCAAGACGTATTGGAACGTAACGACTATAGCACCGAGCAAGTCGACCTACTGATCCCCCACCAAGCCAACATGCGCATCATCGACAGCTTGGCCAAGCGAATGAAACTGCCGATGGAACAACTTCACAATAATCTGGATCGCTTCGGCAACACCTCAGGCGCTTCGGTCGGCATCGCACTCGACGAAGCCTTTCGACAAGGCCGTATAAAATCGGGCGATCTGGTATTACTCGTCGCTTTCGGGGCAGGCTTGACCTGGGGCGCCTCACTGATCAAATGGCAATAAATCAGCCCTAAGATTGCAGTCTATCGGCACTCAACACACTATGCATACCATGCAACGCAGCTCTTCCACCTTTCTCGCAATTTGCTTTTTACTCGCGTCTGCCCTGCAGCTACAAGCGAGCCTCAACCCGTTCACTTGGTTTCAGAGCGAGGAGGAAGACATCATTTCGCTCAATGTCGCAACTCCTGCGCAAGAAGCTGAGGCCAGTGCACTTCTAGAAACAGCCAAAGCAAAGCTAGCCGCGGGCAGTACAGGCTCTGCACAGCGCACGTTTAAGAAAATTATAAAGAAATACTCGACTGCGAAAGCCGCCGCCGAAGCTCACTATTATAATGGCCAAATTTTAATGAGTAAAGGCCGCTGGGACAAAGCCTTCACCAGCTTCCAAACAATCGTCGCCAAACACCCCAGTTACGAAAACTTCGATCAAGTCATCGGCGCTCAATTCGAATGTGCCACCGCACTCATGGAAGGCGCCCGCGGCCGCATCCTCTGGATCATCCCCGGCTTCAAACAATACGGCGAGGCCACACGCGAGTTTGAGCAAATCGTGCGCAACGCCCCCTATAGCGACTATGCGCCCCTCTCCTTAATGAACATAGCGATCGTCTCCGAAATGCAGGAAAAGCCGGAAGAGGCCATCGATGCACTCGATCGCGTGATCAACTATTACCCGCAAAGCATGCTCGCACCCGACGCCTACTATAACATGGCCGAGACTTATTCAAATCTCGTCAAAGGCGCCCAATACGACCAAGGCTCCACCCGCCAAGCGATCAGCTACTACGAAGACTTCCTGATTCTATTTCCCAAAAGTAACTACCTAGGGAAAGTCGAAAGCAACCTCGACTCCATGGAAGACTTGCTCGCACGCAGTCGCCTCAGCTTGGGAGATTTCTACTACAACTACCGCGCCAACAACACCGCAGCTCTGGTCTTTTACAACGAAACGATTACCATCGCCCCCGAATCCGAAGCAGCCGATGAAGCACGCTTACGGATTGCCGATATCGACGCCGGCGTCAAACCGACCTCCGGAGCAAGCCTATTACGCAAAATCCTTTCAGACTAAAACGGCCGGCCACAGCACCCACTTTACTTGCAATTATGAAGATGCTCCCAAATGCCCTACGCACTCCCCTCATCGCAGCACTGACATTGCTGACTATGATCTTTGCCAGCGGCTGCAAATCCTATCAATGGGGCAACCCCGCCGAGCTCCCCTTTAAATCGATCTACATCAAGCCTGTCACAAACGACAGCTTCGCCCCACAAGCACAGGCACTGCTCAGCCGCCAAATTCGCGATGCCTTCATTCGCGACGGCCGCAGCCAACTGGTCACTAGCGAAGAAGACGCCGACGCCGTGCTACTGGTCAATTTAACAAAATATGAGCGCAGTGCCGCTGCCCGTAGCAGCGAAGACACCGCGACTGCAGCCGATTTCGACCTCTCTCTAACTGCAATCGTCTCTCTCTATAATCAAAATCAGGGCGATTACTTTTTTAAAGAGCGCAGCATTAGAGAAACTGCCAACGCCTACGTTAACAACCCCTACGCGACTGTCACCACACCTGCCAGCAGCACACAAGACTTCCTACAGTCCGAGTATCAAGCCATGTCACTGTTAACTCGTGACCTCGCACGTTCCATCGCCGACGAAGTGCTCAGCCCCTGGGAGCCCAGACTGAAGCAATAAGCCAAAGCGCCAGCTCTTTTTTTTAACGCCGACGAAAGTCGGCGTTTTTTTGTACCCTCCCCCAGAGCATACACGATCGCAACCAGTGCAAACAGCGAAAGTGAGATTCATTATCAGATATTCAGTTGACAGAGAAAGGACACAACGATTCGAACTTACGCCCCCCTCAACTATATCAACAAAAACAAAATGAAATTATACCGATTACTTACACTGCTCTCACTCTGCAGCGCAGCCCTTGTATCCACGCTCTCGGCAGCGACCGAAACGGCCGACTCCATGCCTTCGCGCGAAGTCATGTGGGAGATGCTCCAAAAACAACAGCAACAAATCGCCGAGCTGACTGCATTGGTTAAAGCCAACCAGTCCAGTGCGGTCGAAACCCGCCGCGAGCTCGCACAAGCCAAAGCAGCCGCGAGCAGTGCGCAGTCCGAAGCCAACAACACTCGTAAAGCGCTGGCATCGACTCAAGCCCAGCTCGAGGCCACCACTCTCGCGGTGGAAGAATCTGGCAGCAGCTTCGGATCTGCTGGCTGGTGGGAAAAGACCTCCGTGGGCGGCTACGGCGAACTGCATGCGAACTTTTATGAAAATGCGGACAACCAAATCGATTTTCACCGATTCGTACTCTTCGTCAACCATGAGTATAACGACTGGATCACCCTCTATACCGAACTGGAGCTAGAACACTCCCTCGCTGGTGACGGTGCGAGCAAACCAGGTGAAGTGGAACTCGAACAAGCCTTCGTCCGCATGGACTGGACCGAACGCTTCAGCACCGATGCGGGTCTCTTCCTAATGCCTGTCGGCATTACCAATGAAACACACGAGCCCAACACATTCTACGGAGTCGAGCGCAACAACATTGAGTCCCGCATCATTCCCTCCACATGGTGGGAAGCCGGCCTCAAAGGCACCTACCGCTTCAATAATGGCGTCGCCGTTGATGCAGGCATCACTTCCGGTCTGGATATGACCACAGATGGCGTCATCCGTGGCGCACGTCAAAAAGTCGCTGAGGCCATCAACAACGAAGCTGCCTTCGTCGCTCGTGTAAAATACACTGGTATCGCGGGGCTCGAACTCGGCGCTTCAGCCTTCTATCAAGATGAAATGACACAATCCGCAGGCGGCGATGTTTCCGGTCTATTGACAGAAGTGCATGCCGACTACAGCTATCAAAACTTCCGTCTGCGTGCCCTCTATGCCCGTTGGGACTTAAGCGGCACCATCGACTCTGATGCCGAAAATCAATACGGCTTCTACATCGAGCCCTCCTACCGCTGGCAAGTGAGTGAAAAATATGGCGAGCTCGGCGTCTACTTCCGCTACAGCAACTACGAGTATTACACAGGCACGCTGCTCAGCGAAAACGACATTTACGAGCTCGGCCTCAACTACTGGCCACACCCGAATGTCGTCTTCAAGGCCGACTTACAAGAAATCTCCGAGTCCGACCAATATAGTGCCAAAGGCGACACCGTCTTGAACCTAGGCGTCGGCTACCAATTCTAAGCGCTCTTAAAGTCAAAACCTTGGCCTGCGCTTGCTCTTTCAGCCAGCGCAGGCCTTTTTGGTATCTATGCACTTTCGCCTCAGTACATTCAGCTTGCTCCTCCCCCTGTTCCTAGTGGTCAAGGTCGGCTTGCAAGCAAAAGAGGACATCTACCTGGAGCCTGACAGTTTCATCCAACAGAGCTTCGAAGGCACGCCCGAACAAAAAGTGCTATGGTTGACGAAGGAAACCAAGGCCCGCATCAAAGCAGTTTTCGGCAGCGACTATCCGGGCCTGCGCATCCGCTACTGGCAACAGGGCCCGCGCACCGCATGGATTCTTGAAGAGATCGGTAAGGTCAAGCCCATCACTACCGGCTTCCTCATAGAGGGTGAGCGCATGCTACAGATGCGCGTGCTCATTTACCGCGAAAGCCACGGCTGGGAAGTACGCTACCCCTTCTTCACCGATCAATTCACGGGCCTACAATTATCCCCAGAGCAAAAGCTTAATAAGAAGATCGACGGCATCAGCGGCGCCACACTCTCAGTCAACGCGCTCACCCGCCTCTCAAAACTAGCGCTCTTCTTACACCAGGAGGTGTCGCAATGAATTTCCCGCGCAAACGTGTGATACTCGCTTGGCACCGCTGGATGGGGCTAGTCTCGGCCTTGTTTCTAGTCGTGCTCTCCATCACTGGACTGGCGCTCAACCATACCGAGCGGCTGGGTTTAGATACGATTCAACTCAAGCACTCGTGGGTGCTCCGTCGCTACGGCATGGCCGCAGGCTCCGAGATCGAGGCTTACCGCATCCACACATCCGACACACTCGCACACCTAAATGGCCAACTATTCTATAACGGGCAGCCACTCACCAGCGCGGCAACGCCCCTTGGCATCATCGAAGGCGATCCCATCACGGTCGTCGCCACCGCCCACCGCCTAATTTATTTAAGCCGTGATGGCCAGCTGATCGAAAGCTTGCATCACAGTCAACTCCCCTACTCCAAACTCATCGCAGTGGGACGCAGCCCCGACGGGCGCCCCATACTGGTCGCCGAAGGTGCGAATTGGAGCCCCGACGCGGACTGGCTGGAGTTCGAAGCCTATTCAGACAGCTACCAGGTGAGCCCACTCACGCAAACGGAGCTCCTCCCGAGCCAAACCACTGCCCTGCTGGAAGCCTTTCAAGGGGGCGGCGTCTCCCTATACCGCGTGCTGCTCGATTTACATGCCGGCCGCATATTCGGTTGGGCTGGGCGCACAGTAATGGACCTGACCGCCCTCGCGATCCTGCTACTCGTCAGTTCTGGCATCGCAGGCTGGCTACGCAAATCACGCCGTAAAACTCCTACCAAACCTTAATGCAACGCCGCCGCTTCATACAAATCATGGCGACCTCGATCGCCGGCCTAAGCCTCGGACAATCACTAGGCGCACGCTCGCTGCAAGCTCTGCGCTGGCGCGGCTACACCCTCGGCACCGAAGGTCAATTCACACTCTACTGCCAGCGCCCAGCACAGGCGCAGCGCACCCTCGACGCCTGCTTTGCCGAAATCCGCCGCCTCGAATCGCTGTTCAGCCTCTACGACGACCAATCTCAAATCTGCCAACTCAATCGCTCTGGCACACTCGTAAACCCTGCCCCCGAATGGCAACCTCTGCTGCAGGCGATCGACCGCGCTCACAAACAGACTGCAGGCCTATTCGATCCCACCATTCAAGCCTTGTGGAAGACCTACCAAGCACACTTCCAGGCACATGCACAGTCACGCTCCGGCCCCAATGCAGACGCACTCCAAACGGCCCTCGCCCGCACAGGCTGGCAACACGTGGAACACAGTGAACATGCAATCCACTTTCAACACCCTGGAATGGCACTCTCGCTCAACGGTATCGCTCAAGGCTACATCACCGACCGCATCGCCCAAATCCTGCAAGATGCAGGCTACGGCCAAGTGCTGATCGAACTGGGCGAAACACGCGCACTGGGGCAACATCCCGATCAACGCCCCTGGCAGCTCGGCATCCAAGATGCCAACGATCGCAGCCAGATCGCCCAAATCGCCGAACTCGAAAACCAAGCTCTCGCCACCAGTGGCAGCTACGGAAGCCGCTTCTCCGAAGACGGCACATTCCATCATTTGATTCACCCCCAAACTGGCCGCCCTGGCAACAGCTGGAAAAGTCTCAGCGTGATCGCCCCCAGCGCAACCGAAGCTGATGCCCTCTCGACTGGACTCTCTTTTGCCAGCCGAAAGCAAATTCAGCAGCTCCAGCAGGCACACGCTCAGATTCAAGTCATCACACAGTCCTAATAGAGCCATAGCGCGAATCCAAGCAGCAGGCCTAGCGCGACTTCGCCGCAGACATCATTGAAGCGCAAGTTATAGTTAATCCGCCTTCACTGCGCAGCGTTCGCCCATTTTTGCATAAACTTCGCGCCCAGCGGCCGCTTGTTCCAGTAAGTCCGCGTCGAGTTGAACCGCGCCCTTTTGATAAATCGTGGTCACACAGGAGCCTCCAAAAGAGAAGTAGCCCTTGTCGGCACCTTTCTCGACCGCACCCGGCCTGAAGGTGGAATGCATGCCACCCACGCAGGTCGCGCCGACCTCCATCACCAGCACTTTACCAAATTCTGCCGAGTTCACCACGGTGCGCGCACGGCGATTTTCCCACAAGATCGAAAGGTTTCGGCGCAGCGCCAATGGACTCACCGAGCGCAAGCTGCCAGGCAAAATCTGCACCGCAGTAGCCTCACCGGAAACTGGAAAATGATAGCGATGATAGTCCACCGGGCACAAGCGCGAGATCACCATCGAACCACCCGCAAATTCACGCGCCAGCGCAGCATCCCCGACAAATGCCGCCAGATTGAATGCTTGCCCTTTAATGTAAAAGCGCTCTGCCCGATCGACATTCTCGATCCCCAGATGCCGCCCGTCCGCGGGAAAGACCACCGTCGCCGGGTCGGAATCCACCGGCCGCGCGCTCGGCTTCAATTTGCGGTAGAAAAACTCATTAAAGCTGCCGTAACGCTCGACCGGCTCAGCAAACTCATCGGCATCCACTCGGTAATTTTCGATAAAGGGCTGCACCTTGGCCCGGCTCTTCGCTGCATCCATCCGCCAACCATACCACTTCGAGAACCACAGACGCTTCACCGCCACGGCCACCGTCAAGCGGCCCAACGGATTCCCATACGCCCAGCGCAGAAAGCCCTCCCCATAGACATCCTCCGTCTCCACAGCACCACCGTGACGATTGTAAAACTCGATGGCTGCGTTATATTCTGCTTCCTGACTCATACTGTGCTAATCAATTTTTCCGTCCATAGCGACGGTGCGTGCGCTTAATTTCCTTCAAGGTCGACTCATTCACCTCACTGGTGTGAAACTTCGAAACAGCGACTCGTTGCGACTGATAAATCCCCGTGTGCCCACTAAAGTAGTAAGCCACGAAGCAAGCAACCGCGTAATAGATCGCATTCTCCGCACCAAATAGCTCGATCCCCATCATGGTGCAAGCCAGCGGTGTGTTCGTTGCGCCGGCAAAGACTGCGATAAAGCCCAGCCCGGCTAATAAATCCACGGGAGCCCCCAATAATAGCGCCAGCGAGTTCCCCAAGGTGGCACCGATAAAAAACAATGGCGTCACTTCCCCGCCCTTAAAACCTAAGCTCAAGGTAATCGCCGTCAGCAGTAGCTTCCAAAACCAACTAAAGGGCTCCGCCCCGCCCGCCGTAAATGCGGATACGATGCTCACCCCCTCCGGATCTGGCGAACGCACCCCCAACCCTAAATAATCGTAGCTGCCAATCAGCACACTGATGCCCAACACCAAGAGGCCGCCAATCACCGGTATCAGCCACTTGCGGGCCACCAGCGCCTGCGAAGTGGACTTGAGCCAGTGCGATAACTCCGCAAAGGCATAACTCGCCAGCCCAAAGCAGGCGCCCGCCAGCACAACCTTTAGCAGCAAAACCAGATCCAAAGAAAAATACCCGATCGCCGCCTGGGCCGAATACGCGATATGATACTGCGTGTGGTGGATGGGAAAGGCATGACAGGTCACATCCGCCAACAAACTCGCAAACAAACAAGGCAACAGGGCATCGTATTTAATCCGCCCGATTGCCAATACTTCCAGCGCAAAGATCGCCCCCGTCACCGGCGTGCCAAAGACCGCACCAAAGCCGGCCGCCATTCCCGACATCAATAAAATGCGCCGATCCTCCCGCGAGAGCCCGAAGCGCTGGCCTAAATACTCCGCAATACTGCCCCCCATTTGCACCGCAGTGCCCTCGCGCCCAGCCGAGCCACCGAAGAGATGCGTGACCACCGTTGTGAGCAAAACCAAGGGCGCCATGCGAAAAGGAATCCCCCCGCCAGGCGCATGAATCTCATCCATGATCAGATTATTGCCCGCCTCTGAGTTTTTGCCCCAGTAGCGATAGAGCGCATAAATACCGACTCCCGCCAGCGGCAACAGCCAAATCAACCACATGTGCGCCTGCCGTGCCTGCGTCGCCTGCTCCAAGAGCCATAAAAACAACGCCACCATCGCTCCCACCGACACCGCCACCGGCACCACCAAAAGCGACCACCAGGCCACGTGCCGCGCGATCCGAAACGGCTCAAAACTATGTCCTGCATTCGCCATTGTTAAAATAAAGCGCAGACTCGGCTTTTGCGTACTGTTTCGGCATTTTGCATATATATTGCTTGGCGGGAATCACGCCCCCTGTAAAGCCTACCATTTCACACCTTTTTCTTATGACCGACACCATAACCGAATTTGACAGCATTCTCGAGGCACTCCACCACGCAATCGAGAAGAGCGACGCCGCCGCCGCAATCCGGACGCTACAACAAGCCGACCACGATCAAACTGCCAAACTAATCGACCGCTTGTCCGTCGAAGATCGCCAGGCCCTCTTCGGACTACTCACACCGGAACAAGGTGCCGAAGTCCTCGAACGCGTCTACTACTTCCAAGGTGCCGACATCATCGAAGAACTCTCGGCCCAAGTCGCCGCCCCCTTCGTGGCCGAACTCGACAGCGACGACCGCGCCGACCTGATGAACGAACTCGACCAGGCCGACTCCGAGGCGATCCTGGAAGAACTCGACGAAGATCTCGCCCACGAAACACGCCGCTTCATGGCCTACCCCGATGGCACCGCCGGCGCCATTATGTACAGCGAGTTCGTCTCCTTTCAGGCCGATATGACGGTTGAAGAAATCCTGAACGACATCCAAACCAACCGTAAAAAATACATCGAGTTCGGCGTCCAATACGCCTACGTGCTCGGCCGCGAGCATCAACTCCTCGGCGTCCTGCCCGTGCGCAACCTACTCTTCGCCAGCCGCAGCCAACAGGCCAGCGAGATCATGATTCCCAAGCCCACCACCGTGCATGCCTACGACACGATCGAGCAACTGGAAGACATTTTCGAAGAGCACAACTACCTCGGCCTACCCGTCATCAACAAAGACGGCTGCCTCATCGGCATCATCGACCGCGAATCCACCACCGAAGCGCTACAAGAAGCCGCCACCGAAGATCTGCTCAAATTCCAGGGCTTGATGGGTAAAGAAGAGCTCCGCTCCATGCCACTCAAAGTGCGCAGCGGACGCCGCCTCTCCTGGCTCAGTATCAATGTCGTGCTCAACCTCATCTCCGCCAGTGTGATCGCCATGCACCAGGATACCCTCGAAGCCGTCATCGCGCTCGCGGTCTTCCTCCCCATCATTTCCGACATGTCCGGCTGCTCCGGTAATCAGGCCGTCGCCGTCTCCATGCGCGAACTCTCCCTCGAACTCATCAGCCCCAAAGAGTTTCGCCGTGTCTTTTTCAAAGAATCCAGCGTCGGCCTCATCAACGGCGCCTGCCTAGGCCTGCTGATAGGCGGCCTCGCATGGCTCTGGAAAGGCAACGCCGTGTTGGGCCTGGTGGTCGGCACCGCCCTCGCGCTCAACACCACCGTCGCGGTCTGCGTAGGCGGCTTAGTCCCCCTCGCACTCAAAGCCTGCCGCCAAGACCCCGCACTCGCCTCCGGCCCCATCCTCACCACCGTCACCGATATGTGCGGCTTCATGCTCATACTAGGCCTCGCCTCGCTATGCCTCCCGTATTTGGTATAATGGCGGAGGAATGATGATTGATGCTGGATATGTCTCAAATCATCATTCACCCACCATCATTCATCCGCCATCATTCATCCACCATCATCCACCCGCCATCATCCACCCGCCATCATCCACCCGCCATCATCCACCCGCCATCATCCACCCGCCATCATCCACCCGCCATCATCCACCCGCCATCATTCATCCGCCATCATCCATCCGCCATCATCCACCCGCCATCTAAAAATTATCCCGTTTAGTCCTTGATCTTTCCTCAGGGGGCCCATTTATTCCTCCGCTTTCACTTTTAACAAAGAGTCCTACTATGTCACAACACAACAGTTTCAAAGCCGCCGGTGGTGGTGGTAAAAAGAATCGCACCGTCCTCAAGCGCTTCGAGCGCGTAGACTTGCTCCGCAAGCGCGGACAGTGGGAAGACGGCAACCGCGTCATTGGTCTAAAAAAGACCAAGCCCGAGGAATAAGCCTCCAGACAGACTATTTACAAAGCCCTTTTCAATTATTGAGAAGGGCTTTTTTATATTCTGCGCATTCTATTGAAAATCAGTAGTGACATCCTTGCAGCCTTTCTCAGTATTCAGCCATACGTATAAGTCATTCTCCTGGTAGAAACCCTATTTCTGCCGCTAAACACCCGTATCAAGATCGACTAAACATCAATGTTACCCTACCTGCACATCCTGATACGCGTAGAAGACGACGGCTCACTTCACGCCTTAGGTGCATTTACTAGCAAAGAGAAACAACTCGCCTACCAAAAAGAAAGTGGCCTCAAAGATAGCCAAGTGCGGCTCGACTTTTTCAATGGTCCCTTCGACGAAGATATCACCGTCATCTACGCAGGACACCGCCGTTGGAATATGGACCTGTTCCAGCTCGGCGGTTACTTTAAGAGCGAAGGCGAGGCTTGGACTTGGGTCACTCAAGAGGGGTACGTCAGCGTACTCCCCATCGACATCACCTACGAAGAAGAAAAAGCCCTCCAAAAAGACGCCCTAGATCGCTACGCCAAGCTACAACGCCGCTGGCGCCTCGCCACCTACGAAGAACTCGTCAACCGGGAAGGAGCCGATAAGGCGCGCGCCAATATCAAGCTCCGCTTCTACGAAGACGCACTCGAATCTTTCAAGCCCAAAACACGCCGCGACCTACGTGCGCTCTACGCCTTTGTCGTCTTAATACTCTGCCTACCACTCGCAGTGTTTTACTTCCTGACTCGAGGCCCCGAATACGGCGAAAATGTAGACTCCGTCAGCTGGCTTCCCAGCTACACCAGCGACATTTCATACTACCGCTCTAACCAAGTACAGGTCTTTGAATTCAAAGTGAGCAGCCAAGACTTTAAGCGATGGGCCGAAAGCCGAGGCATGAGTGTGCGCCGCCTCATCACCAAAGAGATCATCAGTCGCTACAAAGCCTATATCCCACCTCCTAACAGCCAATCCACCGCCACCGTACCCCCAGGTGGCGTACTTAGCGTCGGGGAATTTGAGTCATGGCAAGACGATATCAGCGCCAAAGTGGAGCAAGGGCTCATTGCAGAAAGTCCCCTCAAGGACATCGCGATCTACGATAATCGCACCCAAAAAGCTTATTACGAATTCCTCATCAATTTCTAAAAAAATTGCTAAATTGCCGCCGATCCAATCGATTCAACTGTCGAATAGCCCCTCTAGCCCCTGATCTTGCATCAATACTTTGACAGGTGTAATCTAAGTAACAGTATGGATCAACCGATAAGGCATTCCAGTTAATCATGCAGGCTAAACACCCTAGAGCGTTTTCATTAATAGAACTAATGGTCGTCGTCACGACCATTGGCATCTTGGCGCTGCTAGCAACACCAGGCATACGCTTAGCAGCAGACCGCACTCAAGCCACTGCCACCGCCAACGACATCCGCGTATTCACTGAGGCCATTGAATTTTACAGCACCTCAGAGGGCAACTATCCAGAGGCCATGACCTATACTCGCATGCCCAACGAGATTTCAAGTTACCTAGCGACGCCATGGAAGAACGGCAGCTACAGCTGGTTCTACGTCAATACCGATGACTTAACCTACGTTTACGTATATAACTTAAACTTCACCGCCGAACAGGCCGTCCGCTTAGACAGTATCATCGACGATGGCAACGTCGCCACAGGCGTCGTGCGCATGGCGGTAAACGGCAGCGGCCTCATTTATTTGTTTAAGTATGACCCATAAGAAAAGGCTCATCAGCACTCGCCTCGCAAAGCGACGCGCCCCCAAACAAGCGAAACGAGAATCGCGCTTGCAATTTGCCAATAAATAGCGAGCTTAAGGAAGTTCTTTGAGAGAAGCACCGCACACGCGGACACAATTCTTTCCGTATAACCTTTCAGCGACACGCGAGCACAGATCGGGCATTCCCCATCCGTTTTTCGCCATTCGCCATTTTTCAGGGGGTGTCACGGATTCGACCTTGTGTCGTAGTACGAGGCTGCATGCCGGAGATAATGGAGGCTCCGTATCAATCCATTACAAAAATTAATTGGCGAAGAACAATTCGCACTTGCTGCTTAAAGCGGCAACGTTTCTACCCTGACACCTGCTAAGGAATAGAAGCGTCGACTAGCAGGCATAGCTCGATAAGTTGGCTTCCGCTTATCAGCTGTATTCAGGAAGCCTGGAAACTGAAGAGTCCGCTTAGAGACGCTTCAGCAACGACAACAAATTCTAAGCTAAGCATGTAGATGCCACGTGTGAAAGCACGAGGGACGCGGGTTCGACTCCCGCCACCTCCACCATTCTTGTCCAAGCTACGCTTGGGAACAAAAATGAGTGCCCGGCGTAGCTCGACACGTCCGCCGTAGCTTTAGCGAAGGAGGAAGAGCGAAGACGGGCGACAGCTCAAGACAACAAAGAGCCGCTGAAGCTCCCCACAACACTCCTCCAGTTCAAAGAACTGAAGCCATCACGAATCATCAATTCCCAGAATTGGAGCCAACGACCGAGCTGCTACAAAGCACGCATCTCTAGCTCCGCTCTTAACTTCAACGTACGACTAAACGTATCTGCCTTGATTTGGTCCTGCTGCAACTGGATCAACAGTGCCTGCAGCTCACGATCCGTCTCTGAAGCTTTTTCAAGCTCACGCTGAAAAGCATGCAAACTAACTCGCTGGTCAAATAATTCGAAGCTCGAATCGATACTCGGTGGCTATAGATTGAAACAATGCCACAATCCAAACTTTCAAAAAGTAAGCCAAACATAATCCTGGTGACCACAGATCAGCAACGCTGGGATGCGCTAAATTACAATCGTCCGGGAACAGCGCTGCGCACGCCGTTTCTCGACGCGATGGCAGCCGGAGGCCTCAATTGCACCAGAGCCTATACGACTTGCCCAGTCTGCATTCCTGCGCGGCGCTCACTTTTATCGGGTCTGCATCCGCAAACACATAAGCTTTACGGCTATCAGGATGGCTTGGATTGGGAGGCTCCAATATCATGTCCGGAAACACTCGGTCGCAATGGCTACCAGACTCAATTGATTGGCAAACTGCATCTACACCCTCAGCGTAAGAGCTATGGTTACGATCATCAAATTCGCGTCGAAAGCCCGAATGATCGCGGAGATACTATTTTACAGAATGTCAACGACTGGGCCAAGGACCTGAAACGCAGGGGGATCGAACATCCCAATCATTCAGGCATAGATTCGAACGGACGCGCGGCGAGGCCTTGGGACCTCGAGGAGCAGTATCACCTAACCAGTTGGTTAACGGACCGTGCCGTGGAGTATGTGACCGAGTATCGCGACCCAACGCGTCCGTTTTTTCTACACCTGAGCCATTGGGCACCGCATCCACCACTAATTCCACCGCAGGCCTATTGGGATCAATATGCGAATCATGGTATGACGCCTGCCTATGGTGATTGGGCGCCCGACTTACCATGGCGTCCAGGCACCGCCGATACAAATGCGATCGGTCCTTTCCGTGAAGATGAAATCGAAGACATGATTCGTGGCTACTACGGATTGGTCACTCACATCGACCATCGCATGAATCATTTTATGTCGCGGGCCTTTGGTTATGGCTCGCCGCGAGCGCATGAGCCAACCGTGATCATTTACACTTCCGACCATGGTGAGATGCTCGGCGATCACCACCTCTACCGCAAGTCCTTACCCTATGAAGCTTCAGCTCACGTGCCTTTCTTCATCTGCTGGCGCAATATGGACCTAAAGCCTGGGGCATTTGACGGGCTGGTGAGCTTGGAGGATGTGACAGCAACGATTTTCGACCTATGCGGTGTGGCGCAGCCTGAGCAGTATAATAGCGAATTAGAAGGACGCTCTTTAGTCCCGGCTCTGCGTGGTGAAAAATGCCATACGCGTGATCGTCTTTTTGGGGAATGCACCGGAGTGGGCACACACAACTACATGATCGAGGGCCCCTTGAAATATATTTGGTTCGAGCGAACGCAGGAAGAGCAGCTTTTTAATGTTCTAGACGATCCAGATGAAACACATGATTTGTCAGGCTCACACAAGGATCTATTACCGAATTTCCGTAAGCATATGGCCGACTACCTGAAAGATCGAAGCGATCGTCATTACGACCCAAGTCAATGTGTGCCCTGTAACAATCAGCCTCCGAAGGTTTTCTGGGAAAAGCACTTGTAGGTAGTGAAAAACTGTGCCCCGAGACTATTAGAGAGCAGCCTCCGGGCAGCTAACACAATCTAGCACTCATGGCTTGAAAATGAAAATAGGCTGCATACTACTCCGCTGCGGATACACACCATGAGCGAGCCGACCACACAAACAACTAACGAAAACTGGATTCTACGCAAGATCGTCGATTCGAAACCATTCGCTTCGTTCATCATCGCCGTGATTGTTTTCGCAGGCGTGCTCGTTGGGGTGGAGACCTTCCCGTCGGTAGTGGAACGCCACTACAGTCTACTACATTTTCTAGATAATCTGGTGCTGGGGATCTTCACACTCGAAGTCATCCTGAAGATGGGCGCTGAGAAAAGACAGCCTTGGCGCTACTTTAAAGATGGCTGGAACATCTTTGATTTCAGCATCGTAGCCGTCTGTTTCCTGCCACTGGGAGGCAGTTATGTGGCCGTTTTACGCCTGTTCCGCCTACTGCGGGTCTTTCGCCTCATCTCGGTCATTCCAAAGTTACAACTACTTGTCACCGCCCTACTGCGCAGCTTGCCCTCGATGTTTTA
Organism: Thalassobacterium maritimum; assembly: GCF_031127805.1. Lineage (NCBI taxonomy): Bacteria > Pseudomonadati > Verrucomicrobiota > Opitutia > Puniceicoccales > Coraliomargaritaceae > Thalassobacterium > Thalassobacterium maritimum. The sequence continues at coordinate 107,276 of NZ_JARXHW010000010.1, forward strand.
TGTCTGCCTCTTGCTGTTTTTACTTTTCTACGTGTATGCAGTGATTGGTGTAATGCTCTTTAGTGGCAACGATCCGATTCACTTCGGGAATCTATGGAGCTCCTTCCTATCGCTATTCCGAATTGTAACACTGGAAGATTGGACAGACGTAATGTACCTACAAATGTATGGCTCGGACGTCTACCAGGGCTATAATCAAGATTTGAGTGGTATTGACTTCAGCCCGAAAGCGATGCCGGTGATCGGCATGCTCTACTTCGTATCCTTCGTGACCATCGGCACAATGATCATGCTCAACCTTGTGATTGGCGTTATTATCAACGGAATGGATGAGGCTCAGAAAGAAATCGCAGACCGCAACTTACACGACATGCTCACCCACGAGAATTCTTACGATCAAACACGCGAACAAAAAATCAGCAGACTGAAAAAACAACTGAATAAAATTTCGAAGGAGCTCTCGGATTTAATTTAAATAAACTCGCACGTGGATACTTTCCATTCATCAATGTAGCTCCGTAGCTACGTTGATCTATGGTCTGACCTAGAATAGAGGCACTCATGCGGCCAAACGAACAATGTCTAGGTAGTGTTTTAAATTAAAGATTCACGTACAACGCAATCTTCATGAGCTTCCTACTTGCATCCCCGGCGACAGTATTCAGCATTAGCAGCT
>NZ_JARXHW010000110.1:0-2750 GCF_031127805.1 Thalassobacterium maritimum
GTTCATTTCTTAGATTTAGTTTGATTGGTTCAGGATGGTTAGAATCTGGATTCTTTCAATCGTCTTATCTGGATTTTTTAACCGCAGATGGACGCAGATGAACGCGGATCAAGATTCTTATATCTGCGTCTATCCGCGTGAATCTGCGGTTCCAAATTCAGTTCATTTTTCTGTATATCAGACCTCATTGCAGCGCAGCGCGCTATCCGCCTCTTGATACAGCGGGTTTCAGAAGCAAGCAGCCTTGAATCTCAGGGTTTCAGCACTATAAAGAATTATTTAAGAAATGTATGCTCGAAGTGAGGCTAAAACCTCACGCATCTAGAAGTAAAGACCTTATGTGGCATAAGCGTTAGTTATAATTATGAAAATGCTCCCCAAACTTCCTATATCAAGCTGATCCAGGGGCAATGGCGCCATCAAGCAATAACTCATCTAATAAATCGCAAACGATACTTAAAACATCTTGCATCAAGTGCTTAAGTAAGCATTCATCTTAGTGTCTACCCCAAAGCTAAATGATTAGCCACGAGGTATTATAATACTGATCTACAAATAAAATGAAAGAAGAAGAGTTTGAATCTTTTTCTGGGAATGCTTCGGCGAACTTCCATCAGACGCTCAGACAGAAATAAGAGAATATTGGGAAGATTCTGAGGTTTCTGTTAAAGTTGGATCTCTTCCAATTAGGGTGGCTGGGCAGGTAGACGGAAAGAAAAGAAATGAATTTATATTCTGTCCTCCCTCAATAAATTTCCCGTCGAACCATCTGAAAACCCTTATAAAACACGAGCTAGCACACACTTTTCTTTACGCGGCTGGTCTGACTCCAAACGGGACTTACTCTCAAAATAGCGATCCAAAAAAGACTGCCCTTTCTCTTTCGGAGTGTTCAAGAGATATAAGGGATCTGGACGAAAGGCTGGCCCGCAAGTTGAACCAAGATGTTTGGGGCTCTGAGGAAGACGTCTTTGATATTTTCCTACTGGAATTATGGTCTTTATCATAATCTTAATTACACCACTTGGTCGCTTGACGGGAAACCCAAGAGTAGATCCAGTCGATGGTATCAATTCCATTTCCCCGCCGCGCTGCGGCGACTCATTACATGATACATCTCTACGTTCGCTAAAAGTAGAATGGCCATACCTGAGATAATCCCGATTGCTAGAATGGAAGATTATCACACTGATCTAGTTGGTCGGTGTGAAGATGGCAGGCAATTTTTCATCTATGAGCCTTTTGTTTTCCCAAATGAGGAAATTAATGAAGATTGGACGAAAGTTCGAAGAGAATACTTAGTTCTCTACCTATTTGATCCGGAGGGGAATTTTATTGAAATCAAGCACTGGAGCGGAGGCACTACCGCAGAACTGAATCATCAAGAGAAGCAAAAAAAGAAGGATGAATTCCTCACAAGCTTAGGCAAATTTGAGCTCTGTGATATATCAGTTAAGTTATTTCAGACTACAATTGACGGAGTCGTTTTCGGATTAGTCCCCAGCGAGAAAAACGAAGCCGTTGATTTACAGCCGAGTTCCACTATTCAGTTCACTGAGCCATGGGACGGAGAATACTACACTTAACCCTAGCAGCGAACCAGTCGTGTCGAGGCAATAGATTTCGCTGGCGCTCATCTATACTCGCACTCATCGATCTGTGAAAGAAATGAAACTAGCAATTCGAGATGAAATACGACCAGCTTTGCTCTCATTTTCAGTCTTACTAGTTGGCTTGCTGATTTACTTTGTTTTGATCGGAACCGAATTAAAACAAGAAAAAATAAATGAAGCATCAAACATCCTAAAGATCACCTTCGCTGTTTATATTCTAATAGTCCTCACACGCAGAATAATCAAAGAGCCATCTCAGGTATCAATACTCAAGGGATCGTTCGAAGTCTTTGTCGGACTCTCAGTCGCGGGCGCTATATGGGCTACTGTCATGTTTGCCCTCTTCTACAATGTTTGGCTCAAATGAAAGTCAGATCCAGACGCTGCTGGACAATCCCATTTACGCCCCCAATAATTCGAAAACCACTTAAACCACGAAGCTCTAAGGCTGGGATGCCAGATCTACGTTGTGGAAAAAGAATGAAACTATCAGATACCCAAGTTGAACGTCTTCGAGCTCTCACCTACGAAGATTACGTGGATGAACTCCCCGAAAACGAATGGGAAGCTCACAGAACACAACTATTGAGCGAAGTCTCAGACGCCTATGAACTGCATGCATTTGCAGAAAACTACAACTGGGATGGCGGAATCGAAGAGTTAGAGTGGGTGATATCGAATCCACTCTGCGACAAGGCTACAGCACTGATGATCTACGGATTAGGCTCACCAAGCTACTACTACAGAAAAGAAGAAAAAGGGAAAGAATTCCAAGAGTATGAAATTGCCGATTGGGCATTTTTAAAGTCTATTGAAAGACGAATCTCCAATGGAGAATTCAAAGAAGGAAAAATAGCTTATGATCCATCTGACTTTCACGGCATTGAAGTATTCAAAATCAACAGTGCAAACCCTGGAAACAAATTGGTTCCAGAATATATGAAGGTCTCAACCAATGGTGAAGCTATCGAAAACTCAACAATCTAAGACCACAACCAGTCGCTGCTGGCAATGTCGCTAACGCGCCATCGCCAGAGCTCTACGATCTCAAAAAGAATGAAGTTCTTCCCTAAAGTGGTATCTGGTGTCCGAATCGACGGGCGCTCGGTTTACAAGACCACCACAAGAAAAGCGTTC
>NZ_JARXHW010000111.1:0-2547 GCF_031127805.1 Thalassobacterium maritimum
CGTGCTTCGAGGGTGTATTGCCCGGCTTCGAGTGTGAGTGGAATACTCCAAGTGCCGTCGCCGTAATCCACATCCGGATCAATAGTCTGCAAAAAACTCAAAGGTCGAAGGGCTGGCTCCTTCGCCGAGGAACAGTTCGAAAATGCCGGGGCCGGTGCTGCTGCCGCTGACGGTGAAGCTGCGCTCCTCGGGCTGGGCGGTTTCAGCGGGAACTACGAATCGCCTTGCCGAACTCCAGCATTTTGAATCAATTATTTTCACATCGTTTGGGCAGTCGCATTGCTAACTTAATTTGAAAACCTTGATCTAGATTGAAAGAAATAACGGGCAGGTTTTGGCTAAGGAGGACAACACTACGAGGCGGGCTGGGTGCTGCAATGCCAAACCGATAAGCGAGCTTCATAAAACGGGGTCCCACATCAAGCGCATTGACTTTGCGAGCCGTTGGGCGATTCGAATCGGACGTCCTGCCACAAAGTGAATAAAGCGATTAGGTGACTCCAAAACAACAGAACTTCTCTCGCGAAGGAGCTGCATCAAACTACATCTTTTCATCCGTTTTGGCATGCGATCTGTCCCCGTGCTTATGGTTGGCCTGTGCCTTCTTTTTACATCTTTTCATCCGTTTTGGCATGCGATCTGTCCCCGTGCTTATGGTTGGCCTGTGCCTTCTTTTATTGGTCCTATTTTACCCTTAGATCGTATAGCACACAAGGAGGAGCACACTCAGCAAAATCATTAGACAGTATTTCATGGAAACTTTCTAATAAAACAATTTTACTTTCATCAATTAGCGATGAATCAGTCAATGCAACACATAATCTAGATGCATTAGATTCAAGGAGTAAATCAGCAAGAACCTGCTCAAGAAGTCGAACCCGATCGACTCCATTTAATGGCAAGCCTATGCTGGCATTAGTGGCATAGTTCAGATAATCAATCAGGCAGGTTGCATTCCAACCACCAGGCTTATCCGCAATACAAAAAAGTAACTTCCCTGAAGATTGATCAAGTAAATACTGAGGGAAATTGTATAGCTGTTCCTCTCCTATTTTACAGACTCCAACCCCATAGGTATTCTCTAGTTTTTTGAATAAACTCTCACTTCCACTACTCGACAACGACACATCGACAAATCCATATATTTCATTCGACATAACTACTCTCCACTTTCTATACGTATAATTATTCTTGATACCACGTCCCCACAGGCATACCATTACTATCCAACTCTCGGTAAGAATTACCAATTGGCCCTTGTTCACTATATTCCGTCCTGTGTTCATGAGGAACTGATCTTCCGTCTGAACCGCTGCCCAACTCACCGTGAGTTCTTTGTTGTCCATAATCCTCTCTAGAGAAGGCCTGCCCCCGCTCATTGTAGTAAGTCACACTGCTACTGCCATCAGGTCGAGTATGTTCATAGATCGAATTTGGCGCTCCAACCTTCGGAGCATTAACTGCCTTGCCTCCTTCAACTTTAATGTGGGGAGTATTAACATTCCCTGGCGTCCTTCTATCAATTAATTCAATGCCAGCTATAATAATTCCAGCTTGAACAGCCTTCCAGTCACCTTCCAATGCGGCAGTGCCTGTATCATATCCGGCGTTATAAGCTTCGACGGTTTCTGTTACCGGGATAGCCAGCGTCGGAGCATCAAAGTCGACCCCCAAAAATTCAACAGTGGGACGATTAGGATCGGTTAATTCTTTGTAGGTATCGCTGTAACCTTTGTGCTGCACATCACCGACCGCAATGTGCATGGCATCACCAACCATCTTAGGTCCTTCATCCATCAGGAAATTTCCGATTGAGTCCGTGATGGCATTACTTGCTGCCTTCTGCATTTCGTTGAGACCTTTGACTTCGTCCCAGAAATAACCAAAGAAACCTTTTTCCTCCTCCTTACCTATCGGATCGCCTTGCTTGTATTTTCTCCCCGTGGGATCGACAAAGTTGATAGGGTCGCCACCGGCGTAGCTATACAAGTCTGGCGTCGCTCCATGGCCGAATGGATCTGCGGAAAGAAAGCGTCCACCCAGCGGATCGTAGTGGCGTGCGCCCATGACGAAGAAACCAGTTGGATCGATAGGGCGGGTTTGCCAGCCGAGAGATTCAGCCAAGCTTTCGGTGACTTCGAGAGGCTGTTGCTGTGATCCGGGCAATGGGCCATATCCGCCGAACTGCTGCTCTTTGTAAATAACTGTATCGTCAGCTGCGTTGGCGATGACGCCGAGGTCGATGGTGGCGACGACGTGTCCGTGAACCGTGTCGATAATTGGTGTCGTTTTGCCCGTTGCCTCATCGACGATGGCTTCTAAGCCGCCGAGACCTTGGAAGGCTCCGTAGCCGGTGTCGAGGTCGGGGCCGTGGACGAGCCACTCGCGCTGCCCGTGATGCTCGACGGCGGCGACCATATATTCGACCTGAGGATCGAACCATGTTTTGATTCGGTTCTTTTCGATCGTGATCGCGTTGGCTCCGGCGGGCGAGTAATCGGTCTGGAAACGCCGTCCAAAGCCGTCATATTGTGCAGTCCAGATGTA
>NZ_JARXHW010000112.1:0-2508 GCF_031127805.1 Thalassobacterium maritimum
TTCCAGTCCCGACCTTGTCGGGAGAGACCGCAGCGTAAAGGACCTTGTCCCACGCAGCAGGCTTTATTTTCACTAATTTACGTTTATGATGAGATCTCATTTTTCGTTCTTAGCGTCGGGTTGGATAAGCGTTCATTAGCGTAAATAAGCGGTTAAGAAATACGTCTGCTAGGATTTCCTTTTTTTCAATTTTCTTCCCTGATCGATGAGATGTCTCAAGACTGAAGCGCGGAGAGCGAAAGGAATTGAGACGATCGACTGGATCTACTCAGAAGAGCCAGTCGGTTGAGGCCATTCAAATGATTAGTTCTATTATCTGCGTTTCGATTTGATTCACTTTTCATTTTTTTGCCGCATAAGATTCAAGCTTCACGATTCCCCAGATCAGTGCGATAAGACCCAACAACATCCCCAACGCTTCAATTCCAAAGATGAGAAAGCCGAGCGGCGACATCTCGCTGTAAACTCCAGGAACAAATTTCAAAGCCCAAAGGGAGACGAAGCATGTGATGCTGAGCCCAAAGAGTATGAGTGGTCCTTTCATTTTCTTTCTGTAGATCGTAGAGTGCATGCATGTATGAGCGCCAGCGAAATACATTGTCATGGCACGACTGGATCTACTCTTCTTGATTCTATAAGCAATAGCTCAAACCTAAGTCCTAAGCAGGATGCAAGTATTCCGAATAACAATGAAATAGCTGAGACTATCAAAAATGGCCAGACTAAGATGAGTAAGAGGGAGTTCGACATAGACAGGACTTCGTAGATTCCTATTGCGTAGATGAGTATCATTAGAATCCAATACACGATCCAAATCGATTTTCCTTTTTTGCTTATCGCTCGTAAGAGTAGAAGTGACAGGGTCAGTGCAAGAAAGATTAAGTGTGAATTCGTCAGCTCTCCATTTTGATTTTGCACAAAAAGGGTCTGCATTAATAGCCATGGACTTGCGCATGCGACTAAGCAGAGGGGCATGATTCTGCTGCATACTGTTGTGATCTCTAGTTGCATGCTTCAGTTAATTCTTCTGTAGATCGATGAGGGGATGCGCGGAGAGTAGCGCGGCAGCGCTACTCGGAGTTGTCATCTCCCGACTTGTTAGCTCCTGTATTTTCGGTGGTGCCATCTTCAAGGCTCGGGCGCTCATTGTGAAGATAGTATTTCATTCGAATCGGATACATAGGGAAATCACCGCGATGTTCATAGTAGAATCCCGAAAACTCTTTGAAGAGCTTATGGATCTTATCGATATTTTGAGAAGTATTGGTGATCTCAAGTTCAAACGCTCCGTTGCAGAGCATGTGGCTGCCTTCTATCGAAGTGAACTCGACTCCATGGAGCTCAAAAATATTTATGTAGCGAGCTGCAAGCACCTGAGTCTCTTCTGTTCTATTTTTTGAGACACTGCTGACCATGTTAGGCGATAACCGAAGTTTCGGAGGCGATTCTTTTGGGAATGGATCGACTGAACCTTGGATCACATCGTCCCCATAAATCTCAACATAAATGTCATGCCTAAACTCTCTATCGAGTAACAAGGGATACTTGTCGGTGAAGTATTTTGTATAGCCAGCCATCATAATGAAACCACCCATTCTACCAATACTCAAAGTTTCGGTTTTTAGTTCTTCCGCTCGGAGCCCCGAAAGAGTGGAAAGTGCCAGTATGGCTAGGATGGCTTTTTTCATTTTTTCTTAGCTAACGATAAGGACAGGCAACCCGCCTGACGAGTTCGAAGTCCTGTTGCTTTTTAGAGTTTTACGGGCGGGGTATCGGGTTGTCCTGCTCCGACTGGTTCACTCTCCGTTTTTTCATTCGCTTGGAAAATGGGAAGTCGTAAATCTCTGCTTTTAGGCCGACATTATCAGCCAGATATGAGACAATGATCGGAAAGAAGATGATACATAGGATCCCAAAGATTCCTAAAAACCATTCTTTCACTGATTCAACCCCAATGAGTTCTGAGAGTAAGGTAGCTCCAAACGCCCCAAACTGATAAGTTACGGTGACCATGAAAAATAGAAGAAATAATCTCCAAGATATCCGGATACCATTGATCCATTCTTTTTTTAGCTTTTCCATTTTATTTCTGTGAACGTGGAGAGTAGTCGATGCGAGCCTATGAGGTCAATCGTTCAAATGATTGTCGAATAACTGGCGCGTGATCTCGCATTGACTAGCTCGTCTGGATGTACTTTCAGTCCTGCCAGAAGTAGTCGAATAGACGAGTGCTTCACTTTTCATTTTATTGGATTTTATTTAGGACGGCCCTGAGTCCAGCAAAGCTGGAAACCGCTTATGACCGCTAATCACACGCTTATATTAAGATCAAATTCATTTGAACACAGCGTGCTGGATAAGCGTTCCATAAGTGGTGATAAGCGGTTAAAAATCTGGGTTCTTGTTTCTGTATATCGTTGAGACCAGACACCCATCCTGTGGGCTCAGTCGTCCTGTTGATTTTTAGAGTTTTACGGGCGGGTTAAATGGGTTGTCTGTGTCGTCTGG